>NZ_BCBO01000089.1:0-10426 GCF_001320835.1 Pseudomonas sp. NBRC 111138
GGTGACGCTCAGGTTTTGGGTTTGAAGAACAGGGTCTCGCCCCGCGCCAGGCCGGTGAGGCTGTCATGGTCTTTCACCACTTCGGCCTCGATCAATTCACTCTGGCCTTCAACCTTCAAGGTCACGCGAGTGGTCGCGCCCAACGGCCGAATATCCCGCACTTGCGCCGCATGGTGATCTTCCAGTTCATGGCGTGACAACGACACTTCGTGGGGGCGGAACAGCAGGTGCTTGTCTTCGCCCAAATGCAGGCGGTTGGAGTCACCCAGGAAGTGGTACACAAAATCGCTGGCCGGGTTTTCGTAGACGTCGCCCGGTGAACCGATCTGCTCGATCACGCCCTTGTTCATCACCACGATACGGTCGGCGACTTCCATGGCCTCCTCCTGGTCGTGGGTCACGAAGACCGAGGTCAGGTTGATGTCTTCGTGCAGGCGCGCCAGCCAGCGGCGCAGTTCTTTACGCACCTTGGCGTCGAGGGCGCCGAAGGGTTCGTCGAGCAGCAACACCTTGGGCTCCACCGCCAGGGCGCGGGCCAGGGCGATACGCTGGCGCTGGCCACCGGAGAGTTGTTCCGGGTAACGGTCCGACAACCAATCAAGCTGCACCATGTTCAGCAGTTCATGAACCTTGCTGGCGATCTGGCTTTCGGTGGGGCGTTGGTTTTTCGGCTTCATGCGCAGGCCGAAAGCGACGTTGTCGAACACGGTCATATGGCGGAACAGCGCGTAGTGCTGGAACACAAAGCCCACGTTGCGATCACGCACATCGTGGCCGGAGACGTCTTCGCCATGGAACACAATGTTGCCGGCATCCGGGGTTTCCAGGCCGGCGATGATGCGCAGCAACGTGGTCTTGCCGCAGCCGGACGGGCCCAGCAACGCCACCAGCTCGCCACTCTGGATATCCAGGTTGATGCTGTCCAGGGCCTTGAAGGCGTTGAAATTTTTGCTGACATTACGGACTTCGATCGACATGACTTATTCCTCACCCGCGCTGTTGCGCAGGCGGTTGATTCGGTTCTCGCTCCACTGCTTGAGCAGCAGGATGAAGAGCGCCAGGATCAGCAACAGGCTGGCCACCGCAAACGCGGCAACGTGGTTGTATTCGTTGTAGAGAATCTCGACATGCAGCGGCAGCGTGTTGGTGACGCCGCGAATGTGGCCGGACACCACCGACACCGCGCCGAACTCGCCCATGGCCCGCGCCGTACACAGCACCACGCCGTAGATCAGGCCCCACTTGATGTTCGGCACGGTGACATGCCAGAACATCTGCCAGCCATTGGCGCCCAGCAGGCGTGCGGCTTCTTCTTCCTGGGTGCCCTGCTCCTGCATCAGCGGGATCAGCTCACGGGCCACGAACGGCACGGTGACGAAGATGGTCGCCAGCACGATGCCCGGCAGGGCGAACACGATCTGGATGTCGTGGTCTTGCAGCCACGGCCCGAAGAAGCCCTGGGCGCCGAACATCAACACGTATACCAGGCCTGCGATCACCGGCGAAACCGAGAACGGCAGGTCGATCAGCGTGACCAGGATGCTCTTGCCACGGAACGAGTACTTGCTCACGCACCAGGCGGCGCTGACGCCGAACACCAGGTTGAGCGGCACCGAAATCAGCACGGCGATCACCGTGAGTTTCAGCGCCGACAGCGCGTCGGGTTCAAGGATTGCGCTGAAGAACGTGCCGAGGCCGTTCTTCAAGCCCTGGGACACCACCACCAGCAATGGCAGCAGCAGGAACAGCACGAATACCAGCCAGCCAAGGCCGATCAGGATACGTCGCGAGGTCGCGCTGCCACGGCGGGCGGCGTTGGCCGAGGACGCGGCGGAAATAGACGATTGGGACATGTTCCGCGCCTCCTTATGGACGTTCGATGCGCCGCTGCAACAGGTTGATCAGCAGCAGCAAGACAAAGGACACCACCAGCATCAGCACACCAATGGAGGTGGCGCCGCGGTAGTCGTATTGGTCGAGCTTGACCATGATCAGCAAGGGCAGGATTTCGGTTTTCATCGGCATGTTGCCGGCGATGAAGATCACCGAACCGTACTCACCCACGCCTCGGGCAAAGGCCAGGGCGAAGCCGGTCAGCCAGGCGGGCAGCAATGCCGGCACTAGGATGTAGCGGAACACTTGCAACGGCTTGGCGCCGAGGCAGGCAGCGGCCTCTTCGATTTCCCGGGGGATATCGGCCAGTACCGGCTGCACCGTGCGCACCACGAAGGGCAACGTGACGAAGGTCAGCGCCAGGGTGATACCCAGGGGGGTGTAGGCGATCTTGAAGCCCAGGTCCGTGGCGAACTGGCCGACCAGGCCGTTGGGCGCGTACAGCGCCGTCAGCGCGATACCGGCGACGGCGGTGGGCAGGGCGAACGGCAGGTCGATCATCGCGTCGATGACCTTGCGCCCGGGGAAGGTGTAGCGCACCAGCACCCAGGCGAGCAGCGTGCCGATCACACCGTTGATCAGCGCGGCGTACAGCGCGGTGCTGAAGCTCAGCTTCAAGGCCGCCAGTACACGAGGTGCGGAAATGATGTTCCAGAACTGATCCCAGGTGAGTTGAGCGGCGTGTACAAACATCGCCGCCAGCGGGATGAGCACGATCAGGCTGAGGTACACGACGGTGTAGCCCAGCGTCAGCCCGAAGCCGGGTATGACGGGGGAGATACGACGCGACATAAGAGTCCTTGGTTAGCGGAACGGATATGCGTGCGGCCCACTGTGGCGAGGGAGCTTGCTCCCGCTGGGCTGCGAAGCGGCCCCAGAACCAGGCAACCACGATGTACCGTGAGTACCGGTTTTGGGAGTGCTTCGCACTCCAGCGGGAGCAAGCTCCCTCGCCACAACAAGCCCCGCGCAATAGTCGGTGTTGATTATTGCGCCGTGTAGATCTGGTCGAACACACCACCATCATTGAAGAATTTCGGTTGGGCAGTTTTCCAGCCGCCGAAGTCTTTGTCGATAGTCACCAGGTCCAGTTTCGGGAACTGCTGGGCGTATTTGGCGGCGACTTTTTCATCCCGTGGACGGTAGAAGTTCTTCGCCGCAATCTCCTGGCCCGCCGGGCTGTACAGGTGGTTGAGGTACGCCGTGGCGATCTCGGTGTTACCCTTTTTCTCGGCGTTCTTGTCGACCACAGCCACCGGCGGTTCCGCCAGGATCGACAGGGACGGCACGACGATGTCGAACTTGTCGGCGCCGCCGTCTTCCTTCAAGGCCAGGAACGCCTCGTTTTCCCACGCCAGCAGCACGTCACCCTGGCCGTTGTTGACGAAGGTAATGGTAGAACCGCGTGCGCCGGTGTCCAGTATCGGCACGTGCTTGAACAGCTCTTTGACGTATTCCTGGGCCTTGGCTTCGCTGCCGCCTGCCTTGAGGCCGTAGGCCCAGGCGGCGAGGAAGTTCCAGCGTGCACCGCCGGAGGTTTTCGGGTTGGGCGTGATCACCGACACGTCTTTCTTGATCAGGTCGCCCCAGTCCTTGATGCCTTTGGGGTTGCCCTTGCGCACCAGGAACACGATGGTGGAGGTGTATGGGGTGCTGGCGTCCGGCAGGCGGGTCTGCCAGTTCTCCGGCAGGGTCTTGCCCAGCTTGGCGACTTCATCAATGTCACCGGCCAGGGCCAGGGTCACTACGTCGGCGCGCAGGCCGTCAATCACTGCGCGTGCTTGCTTGCCCGAGCCACCGTGGGACTGCTGGATCTTGACGTTGTCGCCGGGGTGGGACTGTTTCCAGAAGCTGGTGAACTCAGCGTTGTAATCCTGGTACAGCTCACGGGTGGGGTCGTACGAGACGTTGAGCAACTCGTAGTCCTTGGCAACGGCGGAACCGGCAAACACGGCACTGGCCAATGCGGCCAAGGCATAACGGCGAATCGACGACATAGAAGCTCCTGAAATTCTTGAGTGTTGGCTTTTCTTGTAATTGCGGGTCTATCGCCGTTCTTGCTCAGCTCGGTTTATTACCGGGGTTCTGCAGACGGAATTTTTCCTTGCGTTCGATCTGTACCACTTGGGCGTTGTGTACGGTGATTTCCACCGCGCCAAACCGCAGATCGCGCAGGGCGCTCTGGATTTCACGCAAAATGGCTGCTTCGTCCTGGCCGTCAACGCTACGTAGAGATGCGCTCATGGTCTCGCTCCTGAAAATGAGTAGTGCCTGGCAGTGGCGGCACTGCTTGCGGCGTGAGGGCGATAGTAGATAAGCGCAGATATTCTTAAAAATACTATTTAAGAATGTTTATATAACCAGAAAGAATTTTCTGATAGGGCATGGGGTTGCGAGGGTTTCCACAGAAAAAACTCCCACGCACAGGCGCCGCAGCCCCCTGTGGGAGCTGGCTTGCCCGCGAAAGCGGTGGTGCAGTAACACATGCAGTGACTGACACACCGCCTTCGCGGGCAAGCCCGGCTCCCACATTGACCGCGTCAGTCCTGGCGGATCAGAGGTGCTCGGGTCCAGTCGATTTCATGAGCCGGCATGGGCCGTCCAAACCAGTACCCCTGGCCCATGTCGCACTCCTGGTCCAGCAGGAACCGCGCCTGTTCCACCTGCTCGATCCCTTCGGCGTGCACCTGCATGCCCATGCTTTTGGCCAGGGCGATCACCACGCGCACAATCGCGGCGTCGTCTTCGTCCCACGGCAAGCCCGCCACAAAGCCCTGGTCGATCTTGAGCTTCTGCACCGGCAGGCGTTTGAGGCGCAACAACGAGGAATAGCCGGTGCCAAAGTCGTCGATCGCCAGGCGCAGGCCCAGTTCGCGCAGGCGGTGCAGTTGCTCCAGTGCGACTTCCGGGTCGTCCATCACTGCGCTCTCGGTGACCTCCAGCTCCAGGAAGGCCGGATCCAGCCCAGTGGTGTGCAGCACTTGGGCCACTTGCTCATACAGCTCGCGCCGGGCAAACAGGCGGCTGGAGACATTGATTGCGATAAAGCTCAGCGGCACGCCGTCGGCCAGCCACTGGCACATTTGGCGGCAGGCCTGGTCCATCACCCACGCATCGATCTCGGCAATCAGCCCGGTGCGTTCGGCGATGGGGATGAACTCGCCCGGGGGTACCAGGCCGCGCTCCGGGTGCTGCCAGCGCACCAGTGCTTCAACGCCGACCAAACGGCTGTCGTGCAGGTCGTGCACCGGCTGGTAATAGACGCGCAGCTCATGTTGGTCGAGGGCGCGACGCAGCTCGCCAGCGATTTCCACCCGATGCTGGGCGTGGGCGGTCAGTTCTTCGGTGTACAACGCGTAGCCTTCGCGCCCGGCGCTCTTGGCCTTGAACAACGCGGAATCGGCGTTGCGCAGCAGTTGCTCGGCGCTCAGGGCGTCACTGGGGAACAGGCTGATACCGATACTGGCGCTGATAAACAGCTGGTTGCCGTCAAAAATGAACGGATCCTTCATGGCGTTGAGCATGCGCTGCGCCAAGGCCGCCGCTTGCACCACCTGCGGGCAGCTTTCTGCCAGCACGGCAAATTCGTCGCCCCCCAGGCGCGCCAGGGTAACCCCCGGCCCAAACAGGCCGCTCAGGCGTTCGGCCACCAGTTTGAGCAACTGATCGCCAACGTTATGGCCGAGGCTGTCGTTGATGATCTTGAAGTGGTCCAGGTCCATCAACAGCAGGGCGCAGCCACGCTTATGCACCTGCGCGGAAGCCAGGGCCTGCTCGGCGCGATCGGTGAACAGCAGGCGGTTGGGCAGGTCGGTGAGCGGGTCGTGATGGGCAAGGTGCGCCAACTCGTGCTCAGAGTTCTTCATGGCGCTGATGTCCGAAAACACCGCCACGTAGTGGCTGACCTTGCCTTGGTCATCGTGAATCACCCGGATGGTTTGCCACTGGGGGTAAACCTCGCCGCTTTTACGGCGGTTCCAGATTTCGCCGCTCCATTCGCCGGTGCTTTCCAGGGCCTGGAACATTTGCTGGTAGAAATGCGCCGAGTGGCGCCCGGACTTGAACAGGCTTGGCCGTTGGCCCATGACGTCCTCGCACTGGTAGCCGGTGATCTCCATGAAAGCGCGGTTAACGTGCACGATCAGCCCTTGGGTATCGGTGACCAGCACCCCTTCGCGGGTGCAATCGAACACCGCAGCGGCCTGGCGCAGGCGCTCGCGGTTCTCTTTCAGGGGTTGTTGCAACGCATGGGCACGGGCAAAACGCCGGCCTATCCAGTAGATGACCAAGGCGCTGAGGCTGACCCACACATAACCGCGCGCCTGCAGCCAGCGCCCCAGCGCCCAAGGTTCATCGATAAAGTTGATTAATAGGTAATTGCTGAGCTGGAGCCAAACGATAGAAACCAGCAGGTACACCAACCCCGCACGTAGGGCACCTCGGTATGAAAACAGCATATGCTTAGTAATCCTTACTAAATAACCAGAATCGCCCTACAAAGGATCAGGATTATAGAGTAGGAAACACTTTGTAAGTCTTATCTGAAACGGTGACTGGTTTTATCTGCAAAGGAAGTGATAATGCGGGTGCTGTTTTTTTCTTTATCTGAGGGCCATACAGCCTATGTGGTACAACGGTTTTCTTGATCTGTCCGCCTGGCAACTGGTGGCAGTCACGCTGTTGATGACCCACGTGACCATTATTGGGGTCACTGTCTATCTGCACCGTTATTCGGCCCATCGCTCGCTCGAGCTCAATGCCGGCCTTAAACACTTCTTCCGCTTCTGGCTGTGGCTGACCACGGCGCAGAACACCCGCGAATGGACCGCCATCCACCGCAAGCACCACGCCAAATGCGAAACCGTCGATGACCCGCACAGCCCGGTGATCAAGGGCTTGTCGACCGTGCTGCGCAAAGGTGCCGAGCTGTACCGCGCCGAGGCGGAAAACCCCGAGACCCTGCGTATCTACGGCAAAAACTGCCCGGACGACTGGATCGAACGCAAGCTTTACACGCGCTACCCGCTGCTGGGCGTGGCGCTCATGGGCGTAATCGACCTGCTGCTGTTCGGCACCATCGGTATCACCATCTGGGCGATCCAGATGATGTGGATTCCGTTCTGGGCCGCAGGCGTGATCAATGGCCTGGGGCATGCCGTGGGCTATCGCAACTTCGAATGCCGTGACGCCGCCACCAACCTGGTGCCGTGGGGCATCATCGTCGGCGGCGAAGAGCTGCACAACAACCACCACACTTACCCCAACTCCGCCAAGCTGTCGGTGAAGAAGTGGGAGTTCGACCTGGGTTGGGCCTGGATAAAAGTGTTCAGCTTCCTGCGCCTGGCCAAGGTGCAGCGCGTGGCCCCCATCGCCCACCGCGTCGAAGGCAAGGGCAGCCTGGACATGGACACCGCCATGGCGATCCTCAACAACCGCTTCCAGATCATGGCCCAATACCGCAAGTTGGTGATTGGCCCGCTGGTCAAGCAGGAGCTGGAGAAGGTCGATCATTCGGTGCGCCACCAGTTCCACCGCGCCAAGCGCCTGCTGTCGCGGGAAACCAGCTTGCTGGAAGACCGCCACCACTTGCGCATCCAGAGCATGCTGGAACACAGCCATGCCCTCACGGTGATCTACGAGAAGCGCCTGGCGCTGCAGCAGATCTGGCTCAAGACCAGTTCCAACGGCCACGACATGCTGGCAGCGATCAAGGAATGGGTGCATGAAGCCGAGGCCAGTGGCATCCAATCCCTGCGCGATTTTGCCCACCAGTTGAAGACTTACTCGTTGCGTCCTACAGCGGCGTGAGGGCGCCGTGGGAGGGTTCGCCCTCCCACGCACTGGCTTTTTGGCGCCATTTTCCGGGCACCGACAATGCATGCTGATCACGGAACTTCACCGCAATTCCCCTCTCTCAAAGAACACTTCGCCATCATGGTGACCCCTTGTAGTGACCGCTTTTGCACCCTGCGGCGCGCCCAGAGAGAGTTGTACCGATGGTTCACGAAAAGCCCAGCCTGCCCGATGTGCCCACCGCAGAGCCGCCGCGCCCGGCCGCGGCGGCGACCCTGTTGGCGCTTATGCATGCTCAAGGTGAAGTCGAGCGGCTGAGTGAGCGTGAGCAACTGCTCAGTTCCCTGCTGGTCAGCGTGAACGCCGTGCTGTGGGCCATCGATTGGGAAACACGCCGTGTGCTGTATGTGAGCCCGGCGTACGAGCGCCTGTTTGGCCGCTCCGCCGGCCTGCTGCTGGCCGACCACCGTGAATGGCGCAACAGCGTCCACCCCGAAGACCTCGACTACGCCGAACACAGCCTGGCCCGTGTGCTGGAACAGGGCGCCGTGGAGGACCGCGAGTACCGCATCATCACCGCTGACGGGCAGATCCGCTGGTTGAGTGACAAGTGCTACATCAACCAGCAGGTGGTGCCCGGTGAAGCGCTGATCGTGGTGGGCATCGCCGAAGACATCACCGAAAAGAAGCAACTTGAGCTGGAACTGCATCGCCTCGCCACCACCGACGTACTGACCCAAAGCAGCAACCGCCGACACTTCTTCGAACTCGCCAACCAGGCCTTCGACAACGCCTGCGTGCAGGGCACCCCGCTGGCGTTCCTGTTGCTGGACATCGATGACTTCAAGGACGTCAACGACACCTACGGCCACCTGGAGGGCGACCAGGTGCTGCGGCGCATCGCGGAAAGCGGTCGCGGGGTATTGCGCCGTGGCGACCTGTTCGGGCGCATTGGCGGCGAAGAATTCGCCGCCGTCCTGCCGGGTTGCCCACCGGAGATGGCCCTGCAGGTGGCCGAGCGGTTGGGCAAGGAAATCCAGGCGTTGGTGTTCAGCTACGAAGGGCATGAATTCAATGTGACCGTCAGCCAGGGCCTGGCCGGCCTGCGCGAAGATGACTCCACCCTCGACAGCCTGTTTGCGCGAGCGGATGCGGCGATGTACGAGGCCAAGCGCCAAGGCAAGAACCGTGTTATCGCCGGGTAACACCGCTTGGCATTTATGCCTTTTTGTAGGAGCGAGCTTGCTCGCGAAAAACTCACAGGCGCCGCGTTTATCCAGGAAGCCCGCGTCATCGTTGACGTTTTTCGCGAGCAAGCTCGCTCCTACATGCGTTCGGTGTGTGTTTCAGGTTTTGCGCACTCGGGTCAGTTCCGACAAGCCGACCTTGAGCAGCCGCGCCGTCTTGCTGCCCGCCAGTTCTTCCAGCCCTTCGTGCTCGGTCAGCCGCGCCATTTGCGCCGCCAGGTTCACCACCAGGGCTTCGCGCGAATACACCCCGCCTTCCAGTGAATAGATCCCTGCGATCAACTGCCGCAACTCCAGCGGCAAGCGCCAACGCGTGCGCAACGCCGAACCGTAGGCAGCGCCAAAAGCGTCGAGGGATTCGCCGATGGCTTCATCATCCAGGGCGCCGCCGCCCTGGCGCCAGTCTTCCAGGCAGCGCAACAAGGCCAGGTCGCCCAAGCGATGCAGGATGCAGGCGCTGTAGCAGCGCTGGTGGTCGAGCTCCAGCATGCGCGCCAGGCGCCGGGCGTAGTCGGCGCTGTCCTGGGACAATTGCCAGTGCCGCTCGGCGTAGGCCACCAGCCCAGGGTCGCCCAACACCACGTTGTGCTTGAGCGCCAGGCCCAGGATGAGGTTCATGCTCTGGCCGGGCACCAACTTATGCAGGGCCTCTGACAGGGTCTGCACTGGCGTGCCGTGGTAGCCGGCGCTGTTGGCGGCGGCGATCAATACGGCGGTGATTTGCGGGTCGCTGTGCACCTGGTCTTCCAACTGCTTGAGGTCCAGGCCTTCGGGCCCCAGGCTGCGTTGCACGGCGGTTTTCACATCCACACGCAACGGCGCCCCATCGCAGACCTCCCGGCGCCGCTCCAGGAAAGCTGGCAAAGTCATGCCTGGCGCCAGGGGTGGAATTTCGCAGTACACGCTTTCGCCTTCATTGAGCAGCAGGTCTTGCAAACGCTGGGTCAGGCTTTCCATGTTCAGCGGGCGGGTCAGGTAGGCGGTGGGCGCCAGGGGCAAGGCTTCGCGCACGCTGGCGCTGTCGTTGCGACTGCTCAGCAAGATAAACGGCAGCGAACGGCGCTTCTGGCGCACGCTGCGCAGCAGACTCAAGCCATCCACGCCCGGCAACTCCCAATCCGCCAGGATCAGGTCATAGGTTTTTTCGCCCAACAGCGTGGCGGCGTGCTGCCCATCGGCGCACACATCCAGCCGTGCGTCACAGCGCACATTCAACAGCACTTGCTTGAGCAGGTCCCGCGACCAAGGGTCTGCTTCGGCGATTAACACTCGGGGTACAGCGGGTAAATCAACAGCAGTCATCCAGCACGCTCCATCGGCAATGCTTGCACCTTAGACAATGCAGGCGCGTGCGTACAATGAAGCAGGCACAAAAAAACCGCCGAAGCGGTTTTTTTGTACGGGCTGTAACCTGTGGCGAGGGAGCTTGCTCCCGCTGGACTGCGCAGCAGTCCCAAATCAAAGAGCGGGGCCGCTTCGCGCCCCAGCGGGAG
>NZ_BCBO01000090.1:0-25521 GCF_001320835.1 Pseudomonas sp. NBRC 111138
AGGGAGCTTGCTCCCGCTGGACTGCGCAGCAGTCCCAAATCAAAGAGCGGGGCCGCTTCGCGCCCCAGCGGGAGCAAGCTCCCTCGCCACAGTGACTAAGGTTGGTCAGAGTTCGGAGAAGCACTCTTCGATGATCGCCAGGCCTTTGTCCAACTGCTCGTCCGGCGAGGTGAGCGGCACCAGTACGCGCAACACGTTGCCGTAGGTGCCGCAGGACAGCAGGATCAGGCCCTTGTCACGTGCCTTGGCTACCACGGAGGCAACAGCGGCAGCGTTTGGCTTGTGGGTGTCGCCGTCTTCAAACAGCTCGACCGCGATCATCGCGCCCAGGGCACGCACTTCGCCGATCACCGGGTACTTGGCCTGGATGGCCTTGAGACCAGTCACCAGGCGCTCGCCCACGGCCTTGCAGCGGTCCAGCAGGTGCTCTTCTTCGAACACTTCCATCACGGCCAGGGCTGCTGCGCAGGCAATCGGGCTACCGGCATAGGTGCCGCCCAGGCCGCCTGGAGCGATGGCGTCCATGTACTCGGCCTTGCCGCACACACCGGCCAGCGGGAAGCCGCCCGCGATGGATTTGGCGAAGGTGGTCAGGTCGGCGGCAACGCCCATCTGTTCCATGGCGAAGAAGGTACCGGTACGGCCGGCACCGGTTTGCACTTCGTCGGCGATCAGCAGGATGCCGTGCTTGTCGCACAGTTCGCGCAGGCGCTTCATGAAGGCTTTCGGCGCGACGTAGAAGCCGCCCTCGCCCTGCACCGGCTCGATGATGATGGCGGCGATATCACGCGGCTCGGCATCGTTCTTGAAGATGCGCTCGATGCTGGCGATGGAGTCGTCGACGCTCACACCGTGCAGTTCGTTGGGGTACAGCGCACGGAACACGCCGCCCGGCATCAAGCCCATGCCGGCCGAGTAAGGCACGACCTTACCGGTGAGGCCCAGGGTCATCATGGTGCGGCCGTGGTAGGCGCCGGTGAAGGCGATCACACCGGCACGGCCCGTGGCGGCGCGGGCGATCTTCACGGCGTTTTCCACGGCTTCGGAACCGGTGGTGACCAGCAGGGTTTTCTTGGCGAAATCACCCGGCACCTTGGCGGCGACTTTCTCACACACTTCTACGTAGGGCTCGTAGGCCAATACCTGGAAGCAGGTGTGGGTCAGCTTGTTGAGTTGCTCGGTTACGGCCGCGATGATTTTCGGGTGCACGTGGCCGGTGTTCAGCACGGCGATACCGCCGGCGAAGTCGATGAACTCGCGACCTTCAACGTCGGTCACGGTGGCGTTCTTCGCGGAGTCGGCGAAGATCGGGTGAATCTGGCCAACACCGCGCGGTACAGCGGCTTCGCGGCGTTTCATCAGGGATGCGTTGGTCTTGCTCATAAAGTCCTCATTCGCCGCTCATCGGGCGGCGTGGCTCAAGGATAGGTGGCGGGGAGGCAACTACGGCAGCATGCGATGATCGACTGCCACAGCTTTCCCGGCCACTGCGAATAACCATGTGAAACACGCAAAGGGGCAGCGCTCTCGTGCCCTCTGCGTTTACTGCAATCCCGTGCCTTAGATACCCAGGCAGAGGTATTTGATTTCCAGGTAGTCCTCGATCCCGTACTTGGAGCCTTCACGGCCCAGGCCGGAGGCCTTGATGCCGCCGAACGGCGCCACTTCGTTGGAGATCAACCCGGTGTTGACGCCGACCATACCGTATTCCAGGGCCTCGGCCACGCGGAACACACGGCCCAGGTCGCGGGCGTAGAAGTAGGAAGCCAGGCCGAACTCGGTGTCGTTGGACATGGCGATCACTTCGGCTTCGTCTTTGAAGCGGAACAGTGGCGCCAGCGGGCCGAAGGTTTCTTCCTTGGCGACGGCGGCGTTTTTCGGCACGTCGACCAGGATGGTCGGCTCGAAGAAGTTGCCTTCCATGACCTTGCCACCGGCCAACAGCTTGGCGCCTTTGCTCAGGGCATCAGCGATATGTTCCTGCACCTTGGCCACGGCTTTTTCGTCGATCAGCGGGCCGGTGGTGGTGCCGTCTTCCAGACCGTTACCGATCTTCAATTTGGTCACCGCCACCTTGAGCTTTTCAGCGAAGGCGTCGTACACCGAATCCTGGATGTACAGGCGGTTGGCGCAGACGCAGGTCTGGCCGTTGTTGCGGTACTTGGAGATGATCGCGCCTTCGACGGCCTTATCCAGGTCAGCGTCGTCGAACACGATGAACGGTGCGTTACCGCCCAGCTCCAGGGAGACTTTCTTGATGTCCTTGGCGCATTCGGCCATCAGCTGGCGACCAATTTCGGTCGAGCCGGTGAAGGACAATTTACGCACAATGGGGTTGCTGGTCAGCTCGCCGCCGATGTCGCCAGCACTGCCGGTGACTACGCTGAGCACGCCTTTGGGGATACCGGCGCGGTGCGCCAGCTCAACCAGGGCCAGGGCCGAGAACGGGGTTTGCGAGGCCGGCTTGATCACCATGGTGCAACCGGCAGCCAGGGCCGGGCCGGCTTTGCGGGTGATCATCGCCGCCGGGAAGTTCCACGGGGTGATGGCTGCGGTCACGCCGATGGGCTGCTTGATCACGATCAGGCGCTTGTCGGGCTGGTGGCCGGGGATCACGTCGCCATAGATGCGCTTGGCTTCTTCGGCGAACCACTCGATAAAGGAAGCGGCGTAGACGATTTCGCCCTTGGCCTCGGCCAGCGGCTTGCCTTGTTCGAGGGTCATCAGGCGGCCGAGGTCGTCCTGGTTTTCGATCAGCAGTTCGAACCAGCGGCGCAGCTTGTTGGCGCGCTCCTTGGCGGTGAGTGCACGCCAGGCTGGCAGGGCCTTGTCGGCGGCTTCGATGGCGCGGCGGGTTTCCGCGGCGCCCATCTTCGGCACGGTGCCGAGAATCTCGCCCGTGGCCGGGTTGTTGACCTTGATGGTTTGACCATTGTCCGCATCGACCCAAGCGCCATCGATAAAGGCTTGCTGGCGGAACAACTGGGTGTCTTTGAGCTGCATGTCGGCTTTCCTTAACAGCACCGCGCGCACGCGGAGCGAATTAGAGTTGTTGAAAGGCGCCTTGTGGGCTGCCGTCAGGGAAATCAGCCCCAGCGCGCAGAAGAAATGAAAGAGCGCACGGGAGACAGAGCGTTTGAAATCTCAAACGAATCCTAGGATCAATGGGGGTACAGGGCAATAGGATGTTCGAAAAAAAGAACGAATATGGCGCATCCGGTTCATCTTTCGGATCAAACGCACACACGACAACAGCCCCGGAGCCTGGTGGGCGCCGGGGCTGCTGGGGGCTCTGCAGCTTAAGGTTGGAACGACTTGAGCACGGCCAACAGGCTGGTCAAGTTGTCGGCCACGCCGCCCTGGGCGACTTTTTCGGTGGCGGCGGCGCCAGCGGTGGTGTCGACGCTGTAGATCTGCATCACGCCCTGGTTGGTGGCCGCCTGGGCCAGGGTGTTTTGTTGCTGTTGGGCCGAGACCGAGTTCTGGAACAGGATCGCCGTGGCCTGGCCCATGGATTGATAGATGGTGCTCATGGCCATCGCGGGTGATTCGGCAACGACCTTGACGTTGGTCTGGGTGACGGCATCGGTGATTTGCGGGCTGACTGTACTCATGGTTGAAACTCCTGGGTTGAGAAAGAACAACATCCGTTATTGCTCAGTGCTTAAGGCTGGAAAGACTTGAGCACGGTCAACAGGCTGGTGAGGTTATCCGACACGCCGCCCTGGGCGACTTTCTCGGTAGCCGCCGCACCTGCGGTGGTATCGACGCTGTAGATCTGCATCACGCCCTGGTTGGTGGCCGCCTGGGCCAGGGTGTTTTGCTGCTGCTGGGCCGACACCGCGTTCTGGAACAGAATCGCCGTGGCCTGCGCCATGGATTGATAGATAGTGCTCATCGCCATCGCAGGCGATTCGGCCACCACTTTGACGTTGGTCTGGGTGACCGCGTCGGTAATTTGCTCGTTGACTAATGGCATGATCAATTTCCTTATTTAGTACACGGTGCATTCCGTGTTCATCAATGAACGTTGCGGAACAGGCGCTGTGAAACGCAGGGTCAAGGTTTTGCAGTGGGGCCCAGCGCCGCTTCAATCTGCGCGATCAACCCTTGGATCAGTGCCTGCACTTCCTTGCGTTGCGCATCCTGGTCGGGAGCTGCGCCGTCCAACACCTGGCGTAGCGCCGCCTCACGTTGCTCGGAAGCGGTCTTGAGCGCTTGTTCGTTGGCCTTCGATTGCGCAAGCACTTCGGTAGCGCGCTTGAGGGTTTCGTCGACGATGGCCTGGGGCGTTCCGGCGAAAATCTGCGGGTTGCGCAGCATCGCTTCGAGCCGTTGGCGGTCGTCGGTGGACAGGACCGAGGGTGTGGAAGGGGGTGCCATGTCGATCTCCTTGGGTTTTACGTCGCCTGCAAAAGGGCCGCTAAAGCCGCACCTCTCTGCCGTCTTCCCAGAAACCGGCAAAGAAAAAACGCGGCGACGCAGCACAGAACGTCGCGAGCTCTGCCGGTGTCATCGCTGAGGGTTGCCGATTGAAAATGGCCGGCGGTGGCGGAACCAGATTGGCCGCGTTGTAGAGGTTGCCGACCTCATAAGCGTTGGCCGCGAATTGTGAGCAAAAGGAACCGCTGCCTATCGCTATCGACTCATTGATCCGAGCCTGCAGAGTGTCGTTGGCCTTCCAGTTCTTGAATGCAGAAAGCATCGCGTTCCACGCGCTATAACTGCCGTCGATTTCATCGCCGAGCTTGTCGAAATAAAACTGCTTGGCCGCCAGCGCCGCCGCAAACCCCAGCTCAGTGTCACGGCAGGAAAACACCATGGCGGTGCGAGGGGGTTTTTCCAGGCTCACGTCAGTCAACGCCAGGCCAGTGCCGACGCTTTCGATCACCATGGTCTTGCTCACCGCAATTGCCGGGTGGACCACATTCAGATACGTCGTGTCCTGTGAGAACACCTTGGCTTTGACCAACTGACCGGCTTTGATGAAAGCCCGCGTCGTACTGTCATCTTCTTGCTTCACCGAAAAAATAAGATCTCCAACGTCCATGATGTCGCTCCTCACTCAAGAAAAGTTGCTTTCAAGTTGCTGTTGCACCGCCCCAGCAGAACGCCGAAGCGCTGTGCTCGGTTCAGGCCGCTGGCGCGGCCCGGTTGGCCAAGGTGTCGGCGTACTTGGCGATGCTCTGGTCGATCTTGTCGATGGCCACGCTGGCGGCTTCGGCTTCCATCGCACCGGCAGCGGCAGCCACGGCGGCAGCGGCGCCTACCAGCAGGTCGGTGGCCAAGGCGCCCAAGGCGTCTTCGGCAGCGGCCGGCAGGTTGTCCTTGACGATGTTCTCGGTCATTTGCTGGAGCAGCACGGCCTGGGCCGCCAACGCGATCTTGCTGACCCCATCGAAGTACCCCGCCGCCGCTTGCGCCACTAGCCCGGCCGCCTGGCTGATCATCATGTCGGCCGGCACCGCGATCTGCGCCGGCGCATAGGCAAAGTTCTGCGCGTTGGTGAACTGCACCGCCTGCACGATCTGGCTATTGAGCGCCGCCGTACTGTCGGATGACGGCGCGCTCACCTGGTTGAGCAGGTGCTCGTTCATGCGCGCCATGATCGAGCGCGAGGCCGGTGCAGGGGGCGCTGTCGCCGGAGGGTCGGCGGCGGGCGTTGCTTGGGAGGCGGCGGGTTTCTTGCGACTGAACCACGACATAATCAATCTCCCGAGGGCTCAGCCCTTCTCGCCAATCTGCATGATCAGCGCCACGGCCTTGGAGATCACCGCGTTGGAAATCTGATTCATCGCCTGCTGGCTGTTGACCGCGTTCTGCAACGACAGGCCCGCCGCGCTGCTGGCCACCTGGTACAGCGACGCGATGGCCTGGGCTGGCGCCTCTGCCACCACCTTGACGTTGGTTTGAGTGACCGCGTCGGTGATCTGGCTGTTGACCTCTGTCATACATCTCTCCTTGATGGCATTCACCCAGGTTTGGGCGTGGATAGCGGCGGCGTGCTGCGCTCATACCACTAGAACGCCCCACGCCAACATCTGTGAATCACCATCAGCGCAAGGCACTGCGCAGCAGTTGCACACGCTTGCGCACCAGCGGCAGCTTCACGTGCAGCGCGGCAGCGATTTGCGGGTAAGGCAGGTCATCGACAAAACGCATCTCGAACAAGCGCTGCTGCAACAGCGGTAACCGTGCGACGTGCGCCTCGATCTGCTCCAGGCGCTCATAACATTCCACCCGCTCCAGCACCGAAGCGCAGGGCGCGGCGAGCGCGGCCAGGTGATCGTGTTCAAGGTCCACCGAATCATCGAACAGCCGCCCCTCGCGCTTGCTGCGCCGCACGCTGTCGAGAAACACATGATCGAGCACCAGAAACAGAAACCCCTCAGGGTCGCGAATGCGCTCCGGCGAACGCCGAAAAAACAACAGGGCCTTGATCGCCGTGGCCGCCAACCACTCCTGGCCCTGATCCAGATCGCCCTTGGCCCTCCGCAACGCCCGGCGCCTGAGCTCGCCGTGCACAGCGCGCCAACTCGCTTCGAACAAACGGTCATCGGCGGCCCATTGATCCTTGAACTGAACAGTCATCGCCATCGCCAGCACTCCTGTGCATCCTTGATGAAGGGCCAGTCTGCGAGGGCTCGACGGGGGCACGCTGTTACCTGGGGAACACCGCCACAACTAATTCAGCGCAAAAGCCTTGCGCCGCAAATGCTCGACATCGTTGATCACCATGCGCTCCAGATCGCCGCTGATCACGCCACTGCGCCGCCACACTTGCAGCTGCACATTCAACTTGGGGCGACTGGTATTCAGCATCGACGCCAACACCCCTTGGCTTGCGGGCAACGACACACTGGGCAAGGCCAACGCCAGGTCGATCTCGCCCAGGTTCGCCAATAAAAACCGCGCCAACCGCGACTCCAGCCGATGCAGGCACACCAACTCCAGCAACTCGATGGCGTGCAGCAACCTCAGCATCATCAACATCAACAAACGCCGCAGAAACGCCGGCTCCTCAAACAGCACACCAAAATGCCGGCTACCCAACTGCAACAACCGCGTGGGCCCGCTGGCAAAGGTAGAAGACTCGCGCCCATGATCCTTGATCAACGCCGTCTCCCCCACCACCTGCCCGGCCCCAGTACTGCCGATAATCTGCTCGCGCCCATCCGGCCCATGCACCACCGAATAAATCCGGCCCTCCACCACCAACGCAATGAATTCGAGGGTGTCATCCTTGAAATACAAAAGCTCACGATCATCCAGCGTGCGCTCCACCATATGGGTGGCCACGTAGCGCAAGAGATGCTCCGGCATACCTCGAAACAAATCGGAGCGAGCCAGCAGGGTTTGTCTGAGCGGGAGATCGAGCATCACGGTTCCTTTGGAATGCATGCGTTCACCTGAGGAATTGCGGCGTGGAAGCGGGGTTAAAGCCACAAGAGCAAAGCAAACAAAGGGACGTGCGGCGCGGGGAGTTGTGAATGAGGGTGGCGATTAGCCATTTTTTGTCGGAAATGGACGACAGGGGGCGGGGCAAATGCCGGAATGGACGCATCAGGTCGACATGGGTATGATGTCGCCCGCACAAGCATCCGTAGCTCAGCTGGATAGAGTACTGCCCTCCGAAGGCAGGGGTCGTGGGTTCGAATCCCGCCGGGTGCACCAGATATGAAATGAAAAAGCCTCAGGTCGGGAGATCTGGGGCTTTTTTGTGCGTTTGGTGGGTGGTGAGAGAGTGTTGAGTCGCGTCGGGATAGTAGAGGTGAAAATAAATCCCCTTTTCTCCCCCCCTTTTTCCCAAGCAGTTTTCCAGCTCTACGATCATTACGATTTCACCGCCTTGAGCGCCGGTCTCAAGCAAAGAAGAAACGCCTACACAGGAACCTCCGCCCTGATCAGCGTACCGCCTTCGACCAGATTACGGGCAGTAATGGTACCGCCATGGGCCTGGCAGATCGCACGGGCGATGGACAAGCCTAGCCCGCTCCCCCCCGAGTAACGTGCCCTGGAGCGCTCTGCACGCCAGAAGCGGTCGAACACGCTGTCCAGATGCTGGGCTTCGATACCTGGCCCTCGGTCACCGACTTCAATCACCACCGAACCGTGAACCCGGCGCGCCGTTACATTCAACTCGCCTCCCCCGGCCGCATAACGCAGCAAGTTATCGACCAGAATGTTGATCACCTGGCCCAGGCGATCACGATCGGCATGCATACGAAGCCCATCAGCAATACTGACCTGCGTCAGCACGCAAGCCTCATCCAACTGCGGCTGGAACCACGCCAACCGCTCCGCCACCAGAGCTACCAGAGAAAACTCGCTGCGCTCCAGCACCAGCCGGCCAGCACGAGCCATCGACAACAGGTGCAAATCATCCACCAGCTTTCTGAGTTGATCGAGCTGACGCTTGACCATGCCCAACTGCATGGCATCGCTGGGGAATACCTCATCGAGCATACCCTGCACGCGCCCCATGGCGGCGTTCAAGGGTGTGCGCAGTTCGTGGGCAATGACCGCGCTGGATTCACGCACATCGCGCTCATAGCGCTCCAGTTGCGTGGTCATGCTGTTGAAGTCGCTGACCAGCCGTTGCAGCTCGTCGGGCGCGTCGCGGTGCACCGGCAGGCGAGTCAGGAAATCACCGCCGGCGACTCGCCGGGCGCCCTGGGCAATTGCCGAGAACTGGCTGGACAAGGGCCGCGAAAACCACAGGCCGAAGCCAATGATGATAGGGATCGCGGCCAGCACCAGGCCGATCAGTATCAGCCAGTCGCGATTGGCAATAGCCGGCTGGAAATAGTCCAGCGGATAGTACTGGGCAACCACTTGACGCAAGCGTGCCTCATTGAGCTCTGGCTCGGCGCGCAACGCCAGCAGCTCCTCACGCGGCCCAGGCGGCAGATGCTGCACAAAATACCAGTCCGACAGTGTGACGTTGATCCACATGCACACCGAGATCACCACCACCGCGCCGATCGCCAGCAGGCTCATGCGCAGGCCGATCCAGCGCCACATGGGTTTGTCGTTGACCCGCGGTTGCTCAAGCATGTGCGTTACCTGAATCGATAGCCAATGGAGCGCACCGTGACCAGAACGCCGGTGATGCCGTGGTTTTCCAGCTTGCGGCGCAGGTTGTGCACGTGGGTGTCGACGACGCGGGCCAGGGCTTCGCTTTCCGGTAGGCAGATTTCCAGCAACTCATCACGAGTGAAGGCCTTGGACGGCGTCTTGAGCAACGTCACCAGCAGCTTAAATTCCGTTGGGGTCAGGTCCAGCCATTGCGGTGGTGCTTCGCCCTGCTCAATGGCCGCGGTAAACGCAACAAGATCCACCCGCAGGTTTTCATGGCGCAGCAGGTGTTCGACCGGTTGGTTGCCGGTGGTGCGCCGCAACACCGCGTGCACCCGCGCCACCACTTCGCGCGGGCTGTAAGGCTTGACCACATAGTCGTCCGCGCCATAACGCAAGGCACCGAGTTTTTCCGGTTCGTCGCCCATGGCCGTGACCATGATGACCGGCGTGTCACTGCTACGGCGCACGGCGGATAACACCTCGGTGCCGCTCAAGCGCGGAAGCATCACGTCGAGCAGGATCAGGTCGGGCTGCCAGCTTTTGTACAGGTCCAGACCGCGCTGGCCGTCTTCGGCCAGGGCCACCTCATAGCCATCCCGGAGCAAGTAGGCTTCGAGAATGTTGGCGCTGTCGGCGTCGTCTTCGACGATGAGGATACGTTTTCCTGACACAAAGAAGCCTCTTGATGAAACCTTGATAATTTACGAACGGTTTATTGAAAGTGCGCTGCCAGTATTGCCCTACGCCCGCTTTCGCGAGCCGATCCTATGCCGACCACTGCATCGCTGTCCAAGCCTATCAACGGGCCTGAACAGCTCGATCAGAGGGAGGTGTTGTGTCGCGCGTCGGCGGGCGCACTGCTGTCTTCTTTTGCACATAGGGCTTGACCATGAACTTCACCACCTCCCCTACCCACAACGTTCTGTTGGGCGCCGTCACGCTGCTGTGCTGCGCGCTCGCGCCCCAGGCTCAGGCGACCGACGCCAGCCCGACAGCCGAAGAAACCACCGTTACCCTGGGCCTTGGCATGGGTGTCACGCCTCGCTACATGGGTGCTGACCGCTACCGTCCGCTCGTACTGCCGATGCTCAGCATCCAGCACGGAGCGTTGTTCGCCGACACCACTCGCGGCGTGGGCCTGCAATTTCAATCCGACAGTGGTTTTAGCGCCAGCGCAGCGATCAATTACGACCTGGGCCGCAAAGAGAAGGACAGCATCACCAGCCCGGGCGGCGACGAGCTCAGAGGTATGGGCGATATCAACGGCGCAACCGTCGCCGACTTTACCCTCAGCCAACAACTGCTTGACTGGCTGTCGGTCAACGGCGAAGCCGAACTGCGCATGGCCGGCGAGCACCGAGGCAACCGTTACCGCTTTGGCCTGGAAGGCATCTTGTTGCACACAGACCGCGACACCCTGAGCCTGGCCATCGACGCCCATGCCGGCGATAGCCGCTACAACCAGACGTTCTTCGGCGTCACCCAGGCTCAGAGCCAACGCTCGATCTACAGCAAGTACACCGCCGACGCCGGGATCTATGCCTACTCCGCTGCCTTGAACTGGCAGCACACCTTCGACGCGCACTGGTCAACGCTGGCCAGCCTGACGCTGACTCAATACGCTGACCAGGCCAGCGACAGCCCGCTGGTAAGGCGCGAAACCGCAGGCTTGGGTCTGTTTGCAATCAACTACACGTTCTGACAACAAGCCCCGGGTATGCAGGCTTCATCTGAACTATCCCTGGGGCAGATTCCAGTCCTGTGCGAATGGCTTTTCAGACCGCGCAAGGTTCTCCCCATCAGGGCGTACACACGATGATCCGTTTGAAGTACCTGTCCAAAAGAGCCGTGCTGCTCTATGCGCTATTGATGAGTATCGGCAGTCAAGCCTCCCCCACCCTGCATACCGAAGCGTTCGTGCATCCTGGCCTGCTCCAGACCCGGGAGGACTTCACGCGGATACGCGAGAAGCTGGCCAACTATAACCAGCCGTGGCTGGCCGGCTGGCAGAAGCTGATCGCCAACCCCCATGCCTCATTAGCCTGGCAGCCCAACCCGATGCCGGTGGTGTACCCCACTTCAGGCGGCCCGAATAACGACAGTGTTCTGTTCAACGACGCAGCCGCCGCGTATGCACTGGCCCTGCGCTGGCAGATCTCCAACAACCCGGCGTATGCCGACAAGGCCGTGAGTATTTTGAACCAGTGGGCCTTGACCCTCACCGCGATCAAAGACAAGCCCGGCAGAGCTTTGGTGGCAGGCTTGTACGGCTACCAACTGGCCAACGCGGCCGAACTGCTGCGCAGCTACCCAAAGTGGCGGGCGGAAGATTTCCAGCGTTTTCAAGGCATGATGCTCACTGTGTTCTACCCCATCAATCATGACTTCCTGGTGAACCACGACGGCGCCCGGCCTGATCATCATGGGGCCAGCTGGGACCTAGCCAACATGAACTCGATGCTGGCCATCGGCGTACTGACCGACCGCCGCGATCTCTACAACGAGGCCGTCGACTACTTCAAGCACGGCACCGGTAACGGCGCCATCGCCCACGCGGTGTGGAAGCTCTACGGCGATGGCCTTGGTCAAGTCCAGGAAAGCGGACGTGATCAGTCACACGCAATGCTCGACATAGCCCTGCTCGGCAGTTTCTGCCAAATGGCCTGGAGCCAGGGCAACGACCTGTTCGGCTACCAGAACAACCGCGTGCTGCAGGGCGCCGAGTATGTGGCCAAGTACAACCTTGGCCAGGAGGTGCCGTTTACCCCCATCCCCAACAGCAGCTTCAAACAGACCGTCATCTCGGCCGATCATCGCGGCGAAACCCGTCCGATATGGGAACTGCTCTACAACCACTACGCCGTGCGAAAGGGCCTCAGCGCACCGAATGTGCAGGCCATGGCAAATAACGTCCAAGTGGAAGGTGGTGGCGGGGATTATGGTGCTGACAGGGTTGGCTACGTCCAGCTGGGGTATGGGACGTTGCTGTATTCGTTGGGGGAATACGGTTTGTCGGAGATGCAGTTAATGCCTTAGAGGTATATCACCGAAGCTGCGCTGCGCATTACAAATGCGTCCTTTCTACCTGTCAAATTCGAGGAATGGCAAGAACGCATTGGTGTGTTGGAAATGTCAAAGGACGCCAGCACCATCGCCGCAGAAGTGTGGAGCCAGATATGAATGAAACACCCGAGGTCTTTAGACCCGGGGCTTTTTTGTGAGCCACTTGCACGCGCAACTCGATGTTGCTACGAGTGGCTAAGCGCCTACATCCCGATGGGTTGAGTATTACGAAGGCCTTGATGAATTCCCGGAATGCTGCTTTTCCAGGCTTGAAATTTCACCGCGCAACACCCCCTCCAACACCCCAAAAAACCCCTGAATATGCCCCTGCCTCAACGCCTGTGGCCGCGTAACCAAATAAACCTCCATCGCCGGCAGTTCTATCTCCTGAAAAACCTCACTCAACCCCGTCGCCAAAATACGCGGCAACACCGCCACCCCCATCCCCCGCTTCACCGATTCAAGCTGCACCGCAAACGAACTCACCCTGATCGGCGCACGGTCCACCCCCGCAGCTTTCGCAGCGCGCATTTGCGGCAGCAGATCCAGCGGCGGCAGCAAGGCGATACTGGCGGCGGTAGCTGGCGTTAGCGCAGGAAACCGTTGCAGGTATTCAGCAGTTGCGAATACGCCGTAAGCGAGTTTGCCGAGCCCTCGGTAGATCAGGGAAGGTTCGCCCAGGTGTGCGGTGCGTATGGCGATGTCGGCAACGCCTCGTACGATTTTGTGAAAGTCGGTGGTGACCTGTAGTTCTACGGAACAGCCTGGGTGCTGGGAGGTGAAGCGGCTGGCGGCCTCAAGCACGCTGGCAGAAAAGCCTTCGCCGGCGCTCACCAGCACGGTGCCGCTGAGGGTTGCTGGCGTGCCGTCGGCGGGGGCCTGGCGTCGCAGGCCGGATT
Source organism: Pseudomonas sp. NBRC 111138 (assembly GCF_001320835.1). NCBI lineage: Bacteria > Pseudomonadati > Pseudomonadota > Gammaproteobacteria > Pseudomonadales > Pseudomonadaceae > Pseudomonas > Pseudomonas sp. NBRC 111138. Next base: position 13,044 of record NZ_BCBO01000090.1, read on the forward strand.
CGGCTGCCAGGGCGACGTCCACCAGGGCTTGGCCTCGGGAGGTGAGCCGGCAGCCTTCCACGCCGCGTTCCACCAGTGGTTCGCCCAGGGCGGTTTCCAGTTGGGTGAGGCGGCGGGAGACGGTAGAGGCCGCGATACCCAGTAATTGGCCTGCCTGTAAAAAGCTGCCGCGCCGTGAGACTGCCAGCAGCAGTCGAAGATCGTCCCAATTTGCCTGCAATGCCATATCTCCGCGCTTCCCTGGTGTGCAGATGTGCAAAGCCATTATGCCGTAGGCGCTGTTTTTACGGCGCGGGCTGACCGGTATATCTACTGGCCTTCTCAACAAATGGAATGGCCTGTATGAACACGAACCCCAATCGCTTGCGCAGCACCTTTGTGACCGGTGCCACCGGCTTGCTGGGCAATAACCTGGTACGGGAGCTGGTCGCACGGGGTTATGCGGTGAAGGCGCTGGTGCGCTCGGCGGCCAAGGGCGCGCAGCAGTTCGGCGATGTGCCGGGCGTGGAGCAGGTGGTGGGGGACATGGCGGATGTGGATGCCTTCGCGGCGGCGTTGCAAGGCTGCGATACGGTGTTTCACTGCGCGGCGTTTTTTCGGGATAACTACAAGGGCGGCAGCCATTGGGAGGAACTGGAGAAGATCAATGTCGTCGGTACCCGAGCCCTGCTGCAACAGGCCTATGACGCCGGTGTGCGACGGTTTGTGCACACCTCGTCGATTGCCGTGCTCGACGGTGCCCCCGGTACGCCGATCGACGAGACGTGCCTGCGGGTCGAAGCCGATGCGGACGACTACTACCGCAGCAAGATCCTGGCTGAGCGGGAGGTGTTGAGGTTTCTTGAAAGCCATCCGCAGATGTACGCCTGCATGGTTTTGCCCGGTTGGATGTGGGGGCCGGGTGACCGTGGGCCGACGTCTTCGGGGCAGTTGGTCCGGGACGTGATCAACGGTAAGTTGCCGGGGCTGATTCCTGGCACCTTTTCGCTGGTCGATGTCCGCGATGTGGCCTGGGCGCACATTGCTGCTGCCCAAAGCGGGCGACGGGGCGAGCGTTATCTCGCGGCCGGTCGCAACTTGACCATGCGCCAGCTGATTCCGGCGCTGGGGCGTATTGCCGGGGTCAAGGTGCCCTCCCGCCAACTGCCGCTGCCCGCGCTGTACCTGTTGGCAGCGATGCAAGAGGCCTACGCCTACCTGACCGGCAAGCCCATCTTGCTGAGCATGGCGACGTTGCGGCTGTTGATACGCGAGGAGCACCGTACCCGCTTTGACCACCGCAAAAGTGAAGAGGAACTGGGGTTGAGCTTTCGCGTCCTGGAGCAGACCCTCACGGACACGGTGGCGTGGTCCCGGGCCTACGGCGGGTTGTAATAAAAAGCCCCAGGTCGACAGGCCTGGGGCTGGTTCGTGGCGGCAGGTTCAATGCTGTTTCAACGCCTCTAGCCGTGCCGGCAAGTCCTCCTCGGGAAAGCGTTGGTACAGCGCCAGCAGTTTTTCATCCGCGGCCCTGGTTTCACCCGCTCGACGCAGGTTCACAATTTCCTGCAGACCTGCTTCCAACGTAGGCAGCGCCCGTTTGCTGAGTTTCAGCGCTGGCTGATCCGCCACTGCGCTTTCGGCTTGAGCAGGCGCACTTTCAACCCGTGGCGCTATCGCCATCCGGGCCATTGGCGCGGGGGCGGAGAAGGCTTGCGGCGCTGGCTGGGCGGCTTCTTCGTGGTGCGGCGCAGAGAATGTCGCGGTGGAGATTTCGGGTTGCGGCACGGGGGAGCGCATGACCACGCCGATCATCAGTGCCAACCCGGCGACGGTGGCAAATGCCATTTGCCAGCGCGGGCGTTGGCAGGCTTGCAGCCAGCGTTGCCACAGGCTGGGTTGCGGCTGCGGGGCTTCGCGACGGGCAGCGTTGAGGATGAAGGCGTCGAGGGACGCGGGCGGCTCGCCCGTGCTGTGTTGACGATAGTGCTGGAGCAGCGCGTCGTCTGGGGTGTGTCGGGAGTCAGTCATACGGGTACCTCCTCGGCCAGCAGGCGCCGCAATTTTTGCAGGGCGTAGCGCAAGCGGCTTTTTACGGTTTCCAGCGGGGCGCCGGTGAGGGTGGCGATTTGCGGTACTTCGAGCTCGCCGTGCAGGCGTAGCAGAAACACTTCGCGCTGGTCTTCGGGCAACGCTTGCAGGGCCGCGTCGAGGCGCGCCTGGTCGCGGCTGAGGGTCAGTTGTTGCTCGGGGCCGTCGCTGTCATCGGCCTGGGCGTGGAGCTGTTCATCGTAGCTGTCGTGCAGGGGGTTGTGGATGCCGTGCTTGCGCCAGTGGTCGATCAGGCGGTTGCGGGCGATCTGGAACAACCAGGTGCGAAAACTCGCCCGGCCTTGTGGCTGGGTGGTGCTGCGGATCAGGCTGAGCCAGGTGTCCTGGTAGATTTCTTCGGCCAGTTCGGCTTTGTTGCATAGGGACACGAGGAAGAAGTACAGGCCCTGGCGATGGCGCGTGTACAAGGCTTCGAAGGCGGCAGCGTCACCGGTTCGGTAGCGGGCCAGCAGCGATTCGTCGCTGGGTGAGTCATCTGGAACGGCCATGTAGTGGGCGAACTCCTTTTTGTCAGCCGAAGCAGGATTACTGTAGGAGCGAGCTTGCTCGCGAAGAACGTCAACGATAACGGGTGCTTCCTGGATAAACGCGGTGCCTGTGAGTTTTTCGCGAGCAAGCTCGCTCCTACAAAAAGCTTTAGCAGCAAGCCCCCTCCCACATTTGATCTCGGTTGTGAGCGAGATCAGGGCTTGAGGCTTTGGGCCAACTCCACCAGTTGCACGAATTCGTTGCGCAGCCCGAACGGGTCATCGCCGCGGGCCGAGCGCGCCAGTTTGGCGGTGTCTTGCAAGCTCATGGTGCCAGTGTAGCGGCCATCGCCCTTGAGCTGTTGGGCGAAGGCGGCCACGGCAGACGCGAAGCGCAAATCATCGCTGGCCGGGGTGGTTTGGTTGGCGATGGGGCGTTCGATCAATTGGCTATTGCCGCCCGCAGCGGGCTTGTAGCGCACCCGTAGCATCGCAAGCTCCGCGGATTGGCTTGCCTCCGCAGGCGCAGCGGCATAGCGCAAAGGCTCCAACCAGCCCTTCTCGCCCTTGGGCACGATTTCATACAGCGCGGTCACCGTATGCCCTGCGCCAATCTCACCGGCATCGACCTTGTCGTTGTTGAAATCCTCACGCTTCAGGGCGCGGTTTTCATAGCCCAGCAGGCGGTATTCGCTGACCTGGGCCGGGTTGAACTCCACCTGCAGTTTCACATCCCGCGCCACCACGGCCAGGGTGGAACTGAGTTGCTCTACCAGCACCTTGCGTGCTTCGCGCAGGTTGTCGATGTAGGCGTAGTTACCGTCGCCCGCGTCGGCCAGTTGTTCCATCAGGTGTTCGTTGTAGTTGTCCACGCCAAAGCCGAGGGTGGTCAGCGATACGCCGCTTTTGCGCTGGGCCACGGCCATCTGCTTGAGGCTGTCGAAGTCGCTGATGCCCACGTTGAAGTCGCCGTCGGTGGCCAGCAGGATGCGGTTGATGCCCTGGTCGATAAAGCCTTCGCGGGCCATCTGGTAGGCCAACTCGATGCCCGACGCGCCTGCGGTGGAGCCGCCGGCGGTGAGTTGGTCGATGGCGTTGCGGATCTTGGCTTTTTCACTGCCCGAGGTGGGCTTGAGCACCACGCGGGATTCACCGGCATAGACCACCAGTGACACACGGTCCTGATCACGCAGTTGATCCACCAGTAACTTCAGCGTGCTTTTGACCAACGGCAAGCCTTCGCGGCGGTCCATGGAGCCGGACACGTCCACCAGGAAAACCAGATTGGCGGGCGCCAGTTCGGCCACGGTTTTATCGGAGGCCTTGATGCCAATGCGCAGCAGTTTTGTGCGCGGGTTCCACGATGTGGCGGCCACTTCGGTGGTGACGCCAAAGGGTGAGCCGTCGGTGGGCAGTGCGTAGTCATAGGGAAAGTAATTGACCATTTCCTCCAACCGAACCGCGCCTTCGGGCGGCAGGCGGCCTTGGTTGAGGAAGCGCCTTACGTTGGCGTAGCTGCCGGTGTCGACATCCACGCTGAAGGTGGAGACGGGGGTTTCGGTAACGCGGTGCACAGGGTTGTCGGGCAGGTTGGCGTATTGCTCTCGGGGTTCGCTGCGGTCATTCATCATCGCCATTTCACGCACCGCCATCGGTGCCGGCATGGCCATGCGTTTGACCACTGCATTCTGGATCGGCGCGCTGTGCAGCTCGGCGAGAGGCGCCGGTTCAACCGGTTTGGAGACTTCGGGGGACGATGACAGCCCACACCCAGCCAGCGCCACCAGCAGGGTAACGGTGAAGCCTTGGGCAGCGGGACGCAGGTAAAGCAGAGGGCGGGACATGGGGCTGAACCTCGTGAATGAATGAGCCGTTCACAAGGTCAGACGCGAGGTAGGTTGGGTTCGGGTTAAACCCTCGAAATTCACGTCGATCAATGTGGGAGCTGGCTTGCCTGCGATAGCGGTGTGTCAGGCAGCCTTTCCAGCACTGGCCCACCGCTATCGCAGGCAAGCCAGCTCCCACAGTTGTATGGCGGTGTTCTCTTAGTCCGTGCCGTATTTCGGGTTACGCGGGCCGTACAAAATCCCGGTGCGCTGCCCCGCCGACAGCAACCGTGCGCTGGTGATACCGGCAATCGGATGCGCCGCATCGGTAGAGCTGTTGATCACCTGCTTGACCGCAGCCGTGATCAACATGCCCACCAGGCCGCCACCGTTGTTGTTGCCTTCTTCGCTCGACGCCCGCGCCGAACCGGTCCACAGGGTGCCGCCGGTGCGCAGGTCCACCAGTTTGGCCGAGGCCGTCACCGAGGTGTCGCTGGAGATCAGCATGTACTGGGTGCCGTACTCGCTGATGGTGATGTAAAGCGCCGCGTCCGCGCCAAAGATGTCATGCAGCTTGGCCGGTTGTACGGCCTGGATATCGTTGGCGGTGGTCAGGCCGTTCTGGCGGAAGGTTTCGTCCACCAGGGCAATCGGCAACACGTAGTAGCCGGCTTCGGCCAGCGGGTAGGTGACTTGCGACACCAGGCTGTAGGACGCCTGCACTTCCGGCGATTCGTTGATCGGCGGCAATACCAGGATCGACTTGGGCCGCGCCTGTTTGTACGCCGAATAATCAACCGTCTTGGGCGCGGCGCAACCGCCGAGCAACGCCAGGGCCAGCAAGGCGCCGGTGAGTTTTAACAGGCTCATTTGGTGGCGACTCCGGCTTTGGCGTTTTTCAACAGAAAGTCCATGTACGCAGCAGACTCAGGGAACAGCGCCTTCTCGGTGCGAAACTCCTGCACCATCTGGTCATCCTTGCCCATGTTCATGTACAGCATGCCCAGGTGCGCGTGGTAACCCGGCGGCGCCTTGCGGCCACTGGCGTTGATCTTCTGCAGATCGCGCTCCAGTGCTTCCACCTGCGCTTCCTTGGGCTCGCCCTTGAAGTACTCGTAAACCTGCGGCTGGTAGCTTTCCCATTGATACAGGGGCTGGGGCGCCGTTTGGCACCCGGCTACCGTCGCGATTGCTGCCAGCGTCAGCGCTAACTTCACTGCCTTGCTCATCCGTGTACTGCTCCTTGTGGTGTGGCTGATCAGTTACGCGGGTTCCAGGCGCCAGCGTTGATGCCGTCGACCAGGCGGTTGATCGCTTCGCGCATGGCCAGGTCCAGCACCTTGCCATTGAGGGTGGAGTCATAGCTGGCGGTGCCGCCGAAGCCGATCACTTCACGGTTGGACAGCGCGTACTCACCGGCGCCCTGGGTGGAATACACCACTTCGGAGGTATTGATGTTGACGATATTCAACGCAACTTTGGCGTAGGCCACTTGGGTCTTGCCACGGCCGAGGATGCCGAACAGCTGGCGGTCGCCGGTCTCTTTGCGGCCGAACTCGGTCACATCGCCAGTCACCACATAGTCAGCGCCCTTGAGCTTCTGCACGGTGCCTTTGATTTTGGCTTCCTGGGAGATCTCGCCCATGTTGTCGCGGTCCAGCACGCTGAAGCGGTTGGTCTGCTGCAAGTGGGTGATAAGGATGGTCTTGGCCTGGCCGCCGAGACGGTCAACGCCATCGGAGAAGATGCCGCGCATGTAGCTGGAGCGGTTATCGAACTTACCCACGGCAATCGGCACACGCACGCCGGAATAGGCCAGGTGGGCGCTGGCGACTTGCTCCACCGGCATCGCGCGGTTGCTCTCGGTGGCACAACCGGCCACGGTCAACAGCGCCGCGGCGGTGAGGCCCGACAGCAGGATTTTGGACAGTGTCTTCACAGGGTGCTCCTTGGGTGAGGAAATCAGCGTTGCTGGGTTTTCCAAGGAGAAAGGCAGCCTGAAAACGCACTGGCCTGGATTCTTCCCTGAAAGACGGTGATACAACGGCTGCGGCATTTTACGGGGTTGAGAGCGGTTCTCAAGTTGTTTCGGCCATAGGTGGGTGGCTTACCCTACTGCCGACCGCAATACTCAAAGCAACAAAGATCAAATGTGGGAGCTGGCTTGCCTGCGAAAGCGATAGTGCAGCAACAGATGCAGCGACTGACACACCGCCTTCGCGGGCAAGCCCAATGCCGATCAATTAAACGAACGCAATGCCCAAAGCAACGAAGATCCAATGTGGGAGCTGGCTTGCCTGCGAAAGCGATAGTGCAGCAACAGATGCAGCGACTGACACACCGCCTTCGCGGGCAAGCCCAATGCCGATCAATTAAACGAACGCAATGCCCAAAGCAACGAAGATCCAATGTGGGAGCTGGCTTGCCTGCGAAAGCGGTAGTGCAGCAACAGATGAAGCGACTGACACACCGCCTTCGCGGGCAAGCCCAATGCCGATCAATTAAACGAACGCAATGCCCAAAGCAACGAAGATCCAATGTGGGAGCTGGCTTGCCTGCGAAAGCGGTAGTGCAGCAACAGATGCAGCGACTGACACACCGCCTTCGCGGGCAAGCCCGCTCCCACAGGGGAACTGCGTTTAACCCTGACTGGTATTAGTCCAAGCCCGCCCACCAACAGCAGCCTGCCTTCGCACAGCCCTACTTGAGCTCCTTCACCAGGTACTGCGCAGAAATCTGCGTAATCCCGGTCAACGCCCGGCGCAAAGCTTCCGGGTCCGTGCGGTAGGTTAACGGCGTATAGCCATAAACGTTCTGACCATTAAACGGCGTGACCGCTTCAAAGGTGCGCCAGATCATCTCATCGCCGCGATCCATCTGCGCTAACACGTTAAGGGTCGGATAAATCACACTGCTGAAACCCTGGGTCAGGCGAAAGCCCCACTCGGACACGGTCAGCTGAATCTGCGCATCAGCCGGCTCATCGTCGCCGACCACCTTGAGCGTCGACGTCTTACCCAACTCATCGACAAAGCCCTGCTTGAGCAACACGCCAACATCGAGTTTTTCCGCCTCCATCACCGTCAGAATAGCCACCGGCGTCGGCATCTCGGCCAACTGCCCAAGCTTCATGCCGCCGGCAAACCCGGCACCACTCAACGCCGCAGTACCCACCTTGGACGCCCCGCTGGCCATGCCAACACCCGCGCCAACCCCGGCACCCAGGGCCGCGCCCCAGGCCTGTTCGCGGCCGAAGTACACCATGTTCTTTTCCCACTTCACGGGCAGGACTTTGACGGTCTTGATCTGCGCGCGGTTTTCGGGAGTGAGGGGGTGGCTGACGCAGCCGCCGAGGATGAGGGTGGTGAGGAGAATGAGGAGGAGGTTTTTCACATTGGTCCTTTAATGTTTGGGGTGAGGCTTTCAGATTTGCATAGTCGTAGTGCGTTTGTTCGTGAGCAGTATGTCGGCAATGGGTGGCAAGACGTTAGTAGCTGCGTACACGCTCCGAAGCAGCGGCATTTTGATGCCTTGCGCGGGCTTGGTGGTGCGGCTTATAGTCCGGCCGTCGCTCAAAAAGCGACCGGGTTTGGCGACCCGAAGAACGAGCCCTCAATAATCCAGAGAGCTTAATGATGAATCGATACATTCCCCTAACCGGCCACGACTGCACCGTCCCAGCCCTGATCATCGACACCCAGGCACCTCTCGACGTCCTTCACGACGCCGCCGTGCACCGCATTCGGGCCGTCACCCAACTGCTGGAAAACCTGGCCTTCCGCGAACAACTCAGCAGCGATGCCGTCGTGCTTTCAGACTTCGCCCATTTGCTGGCCATTCCGCTGCGCGATGGGTGTGACTTGCTGGATGTCATCAGTCGCAGGCTGAATGCCGATCCGTCCTGAGTGAAAATCGGGCGGCCTTAGTGTCGCCCCCTTTATGCGTGAGCAATTCAACTTAATAAACCGGTCCACTTTTTTCGTCATTTCACGCAGCAAACCTGATCATCCGAAAGATAATAAAGTCCCTCCAGCTTTCCGCAAATGGAAGGAAGACCGAAAACCGATTCTGAGGCATAAGAAATAGGCAGCTCGGTTCTAATCGAACAGGCAAACTCCGAACTTTCCCACGTTGGAGTGACTATACCGCTCCAAAAACTTACTGCGTCTCCCTTATCAGACAATATAACAGGCTTTACGTATTCAATTGCGGCATTGGAGTCCCAATATAAATAACCGCGATACACAGCGCCACTTTCACCAAGAAAATCAGTTAGAACGATAATCTGAAAATCTGAGCACGTTTCCTGTTCGGCGAGGGGGCGTACAGTTGACTCATCCTCCACTGTTTCGTCCATCGGAAAAAACCAAACGCTATAGCTATCAAGATCATCAATCGTTAGCTCATATACTTGTTTGTCCGACACAAATCGCCCCCTATGTAATTAAATACAACAAAAGGGGACAGAATTACTTAATAGGCTCTCAATTCTAATTTAAATAAATCTGTCCCTTTTCTACCCATTTCTCCGAATTTTTATCCTGCTGGAACCGCATCGATATCAAACTCACCTTGCTCGTCAATTTCGGCGTCTGCTCTCAACACCTCAAAATCGCAGCCCCCTAAATTCAAATGGACATTTATTTCATACGCTCCACTTGAGGAGGGTCTTATAAATTCGACCTGAAGAGAATAATCTCCTTCAGGCAGTTCTAGAGGAACCGTACTCGAAATACTACCAAGCTCAACATTTCTATCTTTCACCGTGAAGGGAACTTTAAGAGCCCGAACCACGTCTGCGCTAATAGCGGGCACTTGCTCGTTAATGAAAACGCTAATTATATGATCCCCTTCGTCGATCAAAGCTCTAAAAGAGGCACTTCCTAACCTCCACGCAAATCCTTGCGCATAACTACGATCACTCCAATCATTATACGGCTGATCAAGCGAGCTTAAAAACACGCAAAATTGCGAATAAGACAAATATATACTTTCTCTAAACCCAGCCATTAGCCCACCACCTTAATTCAACAAAAGGGGACAGATTTACTCAATAGCCTTTGTACTACCACCACGAATTAAGTAAATTCGCCGCCCTCACAACTACCTGACTAACTAGGCAACGGTTTCTTGATCGCCATTAACAGAATCAAACAGTACGCCGACAACACCAGCCGCCATAAATCGCCGTTTCACTTCTTCACTTACTATGACCGCACCCAAATATTTTTTAAGTTTAAATATATGACTTGATCCGACCCTGCCCGGGTCAACCACTAAATTGTAGAAAGCACGATAGTTGCCGGCCATATCTGGCCTAACAGGATCATCTACCTCAAACTTTTTATAGCGAGAGCGCTTTTCATCCACGCAATCAATTTGCGTTTCAATAATCATCAAAAAATAGCTCTGGCAAACCACTTTATTGTTTATCTTCACCGGCTCAAAAACGACATGCTGATAAAGTTCGTCTGTCTCTGGCAAACCGGCGAGCGAATTTTTTGCCCTCTCGCTTAAAACAGGAATACTGGCGTATCCAGCGAGGGAATAATCAACTTCTTTACCGTCGAACCTTACATCGAGGGTATATGTGCCTGGCTCCATAAAATTAACTGGAGGATCACTGAAATGCCAGTTATCTACATGATGTACATCTCCGAGCACCCACCTATCGCAGACAGTTACATCTTGTCGCATTAAGTAATATCTCATTTCAGTCCCTCGTAAGCCATTTATTAACTTCACTACCCACGATTACTGCTTCTGACTTAATCCCTTCCAATATTTTTGTCACGAATCAACGAAAAAAGGGGACTGTCTAGTCCTGAAATAGGTTTACACCTGCTTCAGGACTAGACAGCCTTTAAACTCTAGTCTAGATAAATCTGCCCTCTTTTCTTGTCCCTTTTCTTCAGTCCCCTTTTCTTCAACTTATTCATCATCCCATAACTGCCCCGGCGGCGCATAGTTACCATCTTCCAAGATGCTGCACCATCCAAAAAGCCTATAAAACATTTCAAGATCCAATATTTGGTAGATATCAATATCAACTTTTTTTAACGACACCCGACCGTGTGCATAGTGAGAGTATTGCCCACCTACCCCACCTATCGCTCTTTTTTCAAGTTCTGCACGATCCCACTCCAGAACGGTTCCTGCAGCTTCTGGCAAAGGGTCCAAAAATTCAATTTCAAACTCCGTTGCAATTTTGCAAATGCAAGGAATCAGCCTTTGCTCGAGCAGGCTGTGGGTTAACAAATTCTCGGGAAACTTAATGCTTAATTTCATTTCAGAGCATCCTTTGGAACAACAACATAACCTGAAAAATTCTTTTCAAAAGTAGTCGCGGGGCTAAAGTACTGCTTACCATGAGGATCACTGCAAAAGGGGACAGATTTATTTAATGCGCCTTTAAACTCTAATATTAAATAAATCTGTCCCCTTTTCTCGTGAGATTAAAAGGTGGTACCTACCCATCCATCTTTACTGGATACCCACGCAGACCGTGACGGCGCGCAACCCACAATCAGAAATACAACTACCATTATTACGCTAATTTTTTTCACGTTTTCTCTCCGTGAAAATGTGAAAAATGGGACATATTTATTTAATACGTTTTTCAACTCTAATTCTAAATAAGCCTTTCCCTTTTCTCACTTTTTTATTCATCTCCGCTCTGGCACCGACTCAACTTTTTCCATTTATATGATTTCGCCACGGCACGAGCAGTCCCTCCAACAAGACTCGATCAACAACACCATCATCAATGGCGCCGACAAAAGTTGTATCCAACTGAAACTCAAAGGAAATATCTTCCTTTTCCGATAACTTTTTTACGGCACAGACTATTTCTTCCACTTCATCTAGATTTTTTGAATCCATATCAACAGACAGTATATTCGGTTGCAGTGCTGAATAAATCTCCAACATTCCACCCACCACTTCCGCGCCCCCTTCGTCTATCGCGTCAATAAAGGTTGGCGGGGCAATGCTCCATATTCTTGACGCAGCGAGCTCATTCACGAGCTGCTGCACATTAGATCTAATAGACTGATCTAAGTCTTGAGCCACGTAGAAAATCAACTTTTGCTTCTCATGTTCTAGCGGTACGGAATGCATTATTCAGCTCCTTTTTTTGGAGGGTATGCCGGGAGAGCCGACCCTGGACCGCCTGGATTATATCTAAACCCTCCTGGCATATGCGCATCCAAATGCCGTGTATCAGGCAGTGGCACAGTAAGTGGCGAACCCTGAACATAACAAAAGGGGACAGATTTATTTAATATGCTTTTCAACTCTAATTTAAATAAATCTGTCCCCTTTCTCATAACCTCTTTCTGAGGAGACATATTCAAAACCCTCACTTTTAAACTCCACGTGAGGAGTACCATCTTCGGGGGAGCTCTCTCTAACCAACAGCATAGACTTAGGCGCTCCCAACTTAGCGCCTATCAAACTCACGGTTTTCTGCAGCTCACCGAAATTGGAAACCATACTAATTCGTTCTTCTCAACAAAAGGGGACTGATTTATTTAATGCACCTTTAAACTCTAATTTAAATAAATCCGCCCCCTTTTCTCTCTTTTCTTTACCCTTAAAACAGCAGTTAAACGACATAACATCCTTTTACGTTAGAAGTTTCGTATCTCCATGACTTTATTAGCCGATCCGCAGCGACAAAAACCGAATATCGGCAATCCCTAATCCAAGTTATGTAATACCGCCTGCCTCCGTTTTCATCAACAACCTTATCAAAGGTCTTATTTTTATTTACAGGCGACCAATATGAGTCGCCACATCCTCGAGTGCAGTCTTTGTAAAGGTGGGAATCGAAATGAGTACCTACCCATAGATTCATTCCATTTTCCCAATTGGAATGGGAAGGTGCGCAGCCAGCCAAGGCCGACAATAATACTACTAAAAGCCATTTATTAATTTTCACGCTTTTTCTCCGACTCAATTGCTGGGCGGTACTTATCGTACAGTGCTCCATAATTTACAAGCAGAGCAGGCGGCACGAACAAAAGGGGACAGATTTATTTAATAGGGCTTTACCGCCATCTCGAATTAAAATAAATCTGTCCCCTTTTACTG
>NZ_BCBO01000091.1:0-1580 GCF_001320835.1 Pseudomonas sp. NBRC 111138
ACTCAAGTCGTGCGCCTGACACACCGCATCGCAGGCAAGCCAGCTCCCACACTTGAATCGGTTTACCACTCGAAAATCGGCCCCAAAAGCAAAGTTGGAAGGCTTCTTGCAACCCCGCCTCCAAGTCGCCTTCCAGCGTCAAAACTTTGCTTCAAGGACCCGAGGAATACCGGTGGTAGATCGCTCTCAAATGCTCAACACGGCCCGTGGCACCCTGACTGACCTGTCGCGGGGCAATCTGGGTGTGCCGTTGTTGTTGCTGGTGATGCTGGCAATGATGATGTTGCCGATGCCGCCGTTCCTGCTCGACGTGTTCTTTACCTTCAACATTGCCCTGTCCGTCGTTGTGTTGCTGGTGTGCGTGTACGCCTTGCGACCACTGGATTTCGCGGTGTTCCCGACGATTCTGCTGGTGGCGACCCTGCTGCGTCTGGCATTGAACGTCGCTTCCACGCGGGTGGTGATGCTCCACGGCCAGGACGGCCACGCCGCCGCCGGCAAGGTAATCCAGGCCTTCGGTGAGGTGGTCATCGGCGGTAACTACGTGGTCGGTATCGTGGTGTTCGCGATCCTGATGATCATCAACTTCGTCGTGGTGACCAAGGGCGCCGGGCGGATTTCCGAGGTGAGCGCGCGGTTTACCCTCGACGCCATGCCCGGCAAGCAGATGGCCATCGACGCCGACCTCAACGCCGGCCTGATCGACCAGGGCCAAGCCAAGGCCCGTCGGGCGGAAGTCGCCCAGGAAGCCGAGTTCTACGGCTCCATGGACGGTGCCAGCAAGTTTGTGCGCGGCGACGCCATCGCCGGCCTGTTGATTCTGTTCATCAACCTGATCGGCGGTGTGGCCGTCGGTATGTTTCAGCACGGCATGACATTCGGCGATGCCGGCAAGGTGTATGCCTTGCTGACCATCGGTGACGGTTTAGTGGCGCAATTGCCATCACTGTTGTTATCCACAGCGGCGGCCATCATGGTTACCCGTGCTTCGGGCTCCGAAGACATGGGCAAGCAGATCAGTCGGCAGATGTTCGCTTCGCCCAAGGCCCTGGCCGTGGCGGCGGGCATCATGGCGATCATGGGCATTGTGCCGGGCATGCCGCACTTCTCGTTCCTGAGCATGGCGGCCCTGGCGGGTGGTGCGGCGTACCTGTTCTGGAAAAAGCAGAACCAGGTCAAAGTCCAGGCCCAGCAGGAAATCGCCCGTCAACAGGAGCTGCTGCCATCCCCGGCCCGCGCCCAGGAAACCAAGGAGTTGGGCTGGGACGACGTCACGCCCATCGACATGATCGGCCTGGAAGTCGGTTACCGCCTGATCCCGCTGGTCGACCGCAACCAGGGTGGGCAACTGCTGGCGCGGATCAAGGGTGTGCGCAAGAAGCTGTCCCAGGACCTGGGTTTCTTGATGCCCACTGTGCATATCCGTGACAACCTCGACCTGGCCCCCAGCGCTTATCGCCTGACCCTGATGGGGGTAATCCTGGCCGAAGCCGAGATCTACCCGGACCGCGAACTGGCGATCAACCCCGGCCAAGTGTTCGGTACCCTCAACGGCATTACCGCCAAAGATCCGGCTTTCG
>NZ_BCBO01000092.1:0-30006 GCF_001320835.1 Pseudomonas sp. NBRC 111138
AGCGGTGTGGATCGAAGTCAGCCAGCGCAGCCAGGCGCAGTCCCTCGGTTACACCGTGGTGGATGCCAGCACCGTGGTCGCCACGCACCTCAACCAGATTCTCTACAAGCACTCCCACGAGTTGATCGGCCACGAGGAAGTCCAGCAATTGATGGGCTTGCTGGCCAAATCGTCGCCAAAACTGGCCGAAGAGCTGGTGCCTGGCGTGCTGTCACTGTCGCAGTTGCTCAAGGTGTTGCAAGCGCTGTTGGCCGAACAGGTGCCCGTGCGCGACATTCGCAGCATTGCCGAGGCCATCGCCAACAATGCCGCCAAGAGTCAAGATACTGCCGCTCTGGTGGCGGCGGTGCGTGTCGGCGTGTCCCGCGCAATCGTGCAAAGCATTGTAGGGACTGAGTCGGAGCTGCCTGTGATCACCCTGGAGCCCAGGTTGGAACAAATATTGCTCAATAGTATTCAGAAGGCAGGGCAAGGCCAGGAAGAGGGCGTTTTACTGGAGCCAAGCATGGCTGAAAAGCTGCAGCGTTCGTTGATCGACGCCGCACAGCGCCAGGAAATGCAGGGCAACCCGGTGATCCTGCTGGTGGCCGGCCCGGTTCGCGCGATGTTGTCGCGGTTCGGACGCCTGGCTGTACCGAATTTGCACGTGTTGGCTTACCAGGAAATTCCTGACAATAAGCAAGTGACTATTGTCGCGACAGTTGGGCCCAATGGCTGAGGTAGTGGGTTATGCAAGTTAAGCGTTTTTTCGCCGCCGATATGCGTCAGGCCATGAAACTGGTCCGTGATGAGCTGGGCGCCGATGCCGCGATTATCGGTAACCGTCGGATTGCCGGCGGTGTCGAGCTGACGGCTGCCCTGGATTACACGCCTCAGGCGCTGGCCCCGCGCGTGCCGAACATGGAGCTCGAAGACGAGCTGCGCAAGACCGCCTCGCGCATTGTGTCGGCCCAGGCTGAACTGAGCATGCGCGGTGACAGCGACGCCAGCACCAATCGCCAGTTGTTTGCCGGCCTGCCGCTGACCGCCGCCGAGCCGCTGGTTGAACCCACCTTTGTCGAACCGCCGCGTCCTGCAGCGCCTGCCCCGGCTGCCGCAGTTGACCAGCGCGTGATTGACTCGATGCGTTTTGAACTCAACGGCCTGCGTGAATTGCTCGAAGTGCAGCTCGGCTCGCTGGCCTGGACCCAACTGCAAGGCAGCAAGCCGCAGCAAGCCAACCTCTGGCGTCGCCTGCAACGCATCGGCCTGTCCGGCCCGTTGTCCCGCGACCTGCTGGCCTTGACCGCTGAAGTCGAAGAGCCGCGCCAGGCCTGGCGCATGCTGCTGGCGCACTTGGCGCGCATGATTGCCACGCCGGAAATCGAACCCCTGGAAGAGGGCGGTGTAATCGCCATGGTCGGCCCCGCCGGCATGGGCAAGACCACCACCCTGGCAAAGCTTGCGGCCCGTTACGTGCTTAAATACGGCGCGCAGAATATCGCCCTGGTGAGCATGGACAGTTACCGTATCGGCGCTCAGGAGCAGCTCAAGACCCTGGGCCGCATCCTCAACGTGCCGGTAACCCATGTCGACCCGGGCCAGTCCCTGGCCAATGCCCTCGACCCGTTGCTGCGCAAGCGCGTGGTGCTGATCGATACCGCCGGCCTGCAAGCCAGTGATCCGGCGCTGCGCATGCAGCTCGAAAGCCTGGCCGGGCGAGGCATCAAGTCAAAAAATTACCTGGTGCTTGCAACCACCAGCCAGAAACAGGTTCTTACCGCTGCTTATCACAGTTACAAGCGTTGCGGCCTGGCCGGTTGCATCCTCACCAAGCTCGATGAAACCGCGAGCCTGGGCGAGGTGTTGAGCCTGGCCATCAGCCATGAATTACCGGTTGCCTACCTCACCGACGGGCCGCGGATCCCGGATGATCTGCATCTGCCGCGCCGTCATCAGTTGGTCAGCCGTGCCGTGAGTGTGCAAATGCAAGACGAGCCTAGCGAGGAAGCGATGGCCGATATGTTCGCCGACCTTTACCACCACCCGGCTAAACGGGTGGGTTGAGGCAGGATGAACACCGTGAAATGTACCTACATCGATGGTCTGCAAGCGATTCACGCGGCCAAGCCATGTAGCCTGCGTCTAAGCAAGACAAGGTAAAGAAATAAAATGGGCAGCATGCATCCCGTACAGGTGATCGCGGTGACCGGCGGCAAAGGTGGCGTCGGGAAAACTAACGTGTCAGTGAATTTGTCCCTGGCCCTGGCAGAGCTTGGCCGTCGCGTCATGCTGCTGGATGCTGACCTGGGCTTGGCGAACGTGGACGTTCTGCTGGGGCTGACACCCAAACATACCCTGGCCGATGTGATCGAAGGCCGTTGTGAGCTGCGCGACGTGCTGCTCCAGGGCCCCGGAGGCATTCGCATCGTGCCGGCGGCCTCGGGCACCCAGAGCATGGTGCACCTGAGCCCCGCGCAGCATGCCGGGCTGATCCAGGCGTTCAGCGACATCGGCGACAACCTCGACGTGCTGGTGATCGACACCGCCGCCGGGATCGGCGAGTCGGTGGTCAGCTTTGTACGCGCAGCGCAGGAAGTGCTGTTGGTGGTGTGCGACGAGCCCACCTCGATCACCGATGCCTACGCGCTGATCAAACTGCTTAACCGTGACTACGGCATGAACCGCTTTCGCGTGTTGGCCAACATGGCCCAGAGCCCGCAGGAAGGGCGCAACCTGTTCGCCAAGTTGACCAAGGTCACGGATCGCTTCCTCGATGTGGCCTTACAATACGTCGGCGCAGTTCCCTATGACGAGTGTGTGCGCAAGGCCGTGCAAAAGCAGCGTGCGGTCTACGAAGCGTTCCCTCGTTCGAAATGCGCACTGGCGTTCAAGGCCATTGCCCAGAAGGTCGATACCTGGCCGTTGCCCGCCAACCCGCGGGGGCATCTGGAGTTTTTCGTCGAGCGTTTGGTGCATCAGACGAGCGCAGGACCGGTGCTATGACATCCAGCGGCTACAACCTTTACAAAAAGTCGGCACGTGACAGCCAGGGCGAATTGATCGAGCGCTATGCGCCGTTGGTCAAGCGCATTGCCTATCACCTGTTGGCGCGCCTGCCTGCGAGTGTGCAGGTCGAAGACTTGATCCAGGCCGGCATGATCGGCCTGCTTGAAGTCTCGACCAAATACGACGCCAGCAAGGGTGCCAGTTTCGAAACGTATGCGGGTATCCGTATCCGTGGCGCGATGCTCGATGAAGTGCGTAAAGGCGATTGGGCGCCGCGTTCGGTACACCGCAATACGCGCATGGTCAGCGATGCAATTCGTGCAATTGAAGCAAAAACCGGTCGTGACGCTAAAGATCATGAAGTTGCGGCCGAACTCCAATTGAGTCTCGACGATTACTACGGGATTTTGAACGATACCTTGGGCAGCCGCCTGTTCAGTTTCGACGACCTTTTACAGGACGGCGAACACGAAGGGCTGCACGAGGACGGCGCGAGCGCGCATACGGAGCCGTCGCGCGACCTGGAAGATGAACGCTTCCAGGGCGCGTTGGCCGATGCAATCGCCAATTTGCCAGAGCGTGAGCGGCTGGTGCTGGCGCTGTACTACGACGAAGAGCTTAACCTCAAGGAAATCGGTGAGGTCCTGGGGGTCAGCGAATCGCGTGTCAGCCAGTTGCATAGCCAGTGCGCAGCCCGCTTGCGGGGCCGATTGGCCGAGTGGCGCGCGCGCTGACAGGCAGTGTGGGGGCACTGCAGACGCTGCCGTGAGATCGCAAGGTTTCGCGGCTATGTGCCGTGGTGCCCTGGGCAGTCCTTTTTGTGTAACGCCTGTTGATTGAAATGGCGCGTCCAGGTGCTGGGCGCGTTTAAGACTGCTTGGAGGTCGAATTGGACAAGAACATGAAAATCCTCATCGTTGATGACTTCTCAACGATGCGGCGGATCATAAAAAACCTGTTGCGTGACCTTGGGTTCACCAACACGGTCGAGGCGGATGACGGCCTGACGGCCATTCCGATCCTCAACAGCGGGAGCATCGACTTTCTGGTGACCGACTGGAACATGCCGGGCATGACCGGTATCGACCTGCTGCGCCATGTGCGCGCCGATGAAAAACTGCGCAGCCTGCCTGTGCTGATGGTGACCGCCGAAGCCAAGCGCGAACAGATCATCGAAGCCGCCCAAGCCGGGGTCAACGGTTACGTGGTCAAGCCATTCACGGCACTGGCCTTGAAAGAGAAGATCGAGAAAATCTTCGAACGCATCCACGGCTAATGCCATCGCGGGGGAGCTATGGAGCATAACGAAACGTCACAGGGCGACTTTGAGTCGACCCTGAAAAAACATGCTCACCAGTTGGTCGACAGCCTGGAAAAAGGCCAGTTCGCCGATGCGGTGCAGTTGATCCATGAGCTTAACCAGACCCGTGACCGCGGCCTGTACCAGGAAGTGGGCAAGCTCACACGCGAGCTGCACAGCGCAATCGTCAATTTCCAGATTGACCCGCGCATGCCCCAGGCCGAAGAAATTTCCCAGATCACTGATGCCACTGAACGTCTGTCCTATGTGGTCAGGCTGACTGAGGCAGCGGCCAACCGCACCATGGACCTGGTGGAAAACGCCACGCCCCTGGTCAACGGCATGGCCACCGAAGCCCAGGCCTTGAGCCAGGACTGGGGCCGCTTCATGCGCCGCGAAGTGGGCGCTGAAGAGTTTCGTGAATTGGCGCGTCGCGTCGACGGGTTCCTGTCGCGCAGCGAACAGGAAAACCGCACGGTGGCCAGCAACCTCAACGACATCCTGCTGGCCCAGGATTACCAGGACCTCACCGGTCAGGTGATCAAGCGCGTGACCCAGTTGGTCACCGAAGTGGAAAGCAACTTGCTCAAATTGGTGCTGATGGCCGGCCAGGTCGATCGTTTTGCCGGCATCGAACATGACCGCGAAGCGATCCTCTCGGAAAAAGATCCACAAAAACATCTCGCCAAGGGTGAAGGTCCGCAGATTCATGCCGATAAACGTGAAGACGTTGTGTCAGGTCAGGATGACGTAGATGACCTGTTATCCAGTTTAGGCTTCTAAGGAGCACCCACATGAGCTTCGGCGCCGATGAAGAAATCCTTCAGGATTTCCTTGTAGAGGCCGGCGAAATTCTAGAGCAACTGTCCGAACAACTGGTCGAGCTGGAAAGCCGACCGGATGATGCGAACCTGCTCAATGCAATTTTTCGCGGTTTTCACACTGTAAAAGGGGGCGCCGGCTTCCTCCAGCTCCATGAGCTGGTGGAGTGCTGCCACATCGCCGAGAACGTCTTCGACATCCTGCGCAAGGGTGAGCGTCACGTCGACTCGGAATTGATGGACGTGATTCTCGAAGCACTGGATGCGGTCAACGGCATGTTCAGCCAGGTGCGTGAACGTGCACCGATCACCGCTGCCACCCCGGAACTGCTGGCCGCCCTGGCGCGCCTGGCCGAACCTGCCGACACCGCGGCTGTGCCGGTGGTCGAGGCTGCGCCGGAGCCGGTGGCGCAAGCCGAGCCGGACGTGACCGACAGCGAGTTCGAACAACTGCTCAACTCCCTCAGCGCGGTCAAGGCCGAAGCTGAAGCGCCGGTGCAGCCTGCCGCGACGCCGAGCAGTGAAGACATTACCGACGCCGAATTCGAGTCGTTGCTCGACCAGTTGCACGGCAAAGGCCAGTTCGCAGCAGATGCCGTGGCCCCGCCTGCCGCTGCGCCAGAAGCACCCGCTGCCAACGCCAGCACCGACATCACCGACGACGAGTTCGAGGCACTGCTCGACCAACTGCATGGCAAAGGCACCTTTGTGGCTGAAGCCCTGCCTGAGGTGGCGGCCACTGCCGCCGCTGCGCCTGCGGCCAGCGCAGCACCTGCCGATGATGGGCTGATCTCCGATCACGAATTCGAAGCTCTGCTCGACGAGTTGCACGGCAAAGGCAAGTTCAGCGAAGTGGCCCCGGCCGCTGCCGCCCAGGTTACAGCACCAGCCGCTGCCACTGCGGCACCGGTTGCTGCCAAACCTGCGCCGGCTGCCAAGCCAGCACCTGCCGCCGCCCCGGCCCCTGCGCGTGCAGCGGCCCCAGCGGCAGCGGAAAAACCTGCCAGCGAAGCCGAAACCACCGTGCGCGTGGATACCGCGCGCCTGGACGACATCATGAACATGGTGGGCGAACTGGTGCTGGTGCGTAACCGCCTGGTGCGCCTGGGCCTGAACAGTGGCGACGAAGCCATGCAGAAGGCCGTGTCGAACCTCGACGTGGTCACCGCCGACCTGCAAACCGCGGTGATGAAAACGCGGATGCAGCCGATCAAGAAAGTCTTCGGCCGTTTCCCGCGCCTGGTTCGCGACCTGGCGCGCCAGCTCAAGAAAGAAATCAACCTGGAGCTGGTGGGCGAAGAAACCGACCTCGACAAAAACCTCGTCGAGGCCCTGGCCGACCCGCTGGTCCACTTGGTGCGCAACGCGGTCGACCACGGCGTAGAAACTCCGGAAGAACGCGAAGCTGCGGGCAAGTCCCGCAACGGCAAAGTGATTTTGGCGGCGGAGCAAGAGGGCGACCACATCCTGCTGTCGATCACCGATGACGGCAAAGGCATGGACCCGACCATCTTGCGCAATATCGCGGTCAAGCGCGGCGTGATGGACAAGGACGCCGCCGACCGCCTCACCGATACCGAGTGCTACAACCTGATCTTTGCCCCGGGGTTTTCGACCAAGACCGAGATCTCCGACGTGTCCGGGCGTGGCGTGGGCATGGACGTGGTGAAGACCAAGATCAGCCAGCTCAACGGCTCGATCAATATCTACTCGACCAAGGGCCAGGGCTCCAAGATCGTCATCAAGGTGCCGTTGACCCTGGCGATCATGCCGACCCTGATGGTGATGCTGGGCAACCAGGCGTTCGCCTTCCCGCTGGTCAACGTCAACGAGATCTTCCACCTCGACCTGTCGCGCACCAACGTGGTGGACGGCCAGGAAGTGGTGATCGTGCGCGACAAAGCGTTGCCGCTGTTCTACCTCAAGCGCTGGCTGGTGGCCTCGGCCGCCCATGAAGAACAGCGCGAAGGCCATGTGGTGATTCTGTCCGTGGGCACCCAGCGCATCGGCTTTGTGGTCGACCAACTGGTGGGCCAGGAAGAAGTGGTGATCAAGCCTTTGGGCAAGATGCTGCAGGGAACCCCAGGCATGTCGGGCGCAACCATTACCGGTGACGGTCGCATCGCACTGATTCTCGATGTTCCGAGCATGCTCAAGCGTTACGCCGCACGGCGTATTTGATTTTGGTGGGGCAGGGCGGTCATGCCCGCCCCGCCTAACGGAGTGTTTATGGCAGTCAAGGTCCTGGTGGTGGACGATTCGGGTTTCTTCCGCCGCCGCGTCTCGGAAATTCTTTCCGCTGATCCAACGATCCAGGTGGTCGGCACGGCCACCAACGGCAAAGAGGCGATCGATCAAGCCATTGCCTTGAAGCCGGACGTGATCACCATGGACTACGAGATGCCGATGATGGATGGCATCACGGCCGTGCGCCACATCATGCAACGCTGCCCTACACCGGTATTGATGTTTTCCTCGCTGACTCACGAAGGCGCGCGGGTGACCCTCGACGCTTTGGATGCCGGCGCGGTGGACTTTTTGCCGAAGAATTTCGAAGACATCTCGCGCAACCCTGACAAGGTCAAGCAGATGCTGTGCGAGAAGGTGCACAGCATTTCCCGCAGTAACCGTCGCAGCTTGTTCAGCACGCCCGCGCCAGCTGCCACGCCTGCGCCCGCAGCAGCGGCGCCGACCTCGTCGTTTGCGCGCCCGGCGCCTGCGCCCGTGGCCCGGCCTGCGGTAGCGCCGGTACGTGCCGCCGCAGCGCCGAGTGCGCATTCGCCCGCGCCCAAGCGCAAGGCTTACAAGCTGGTCGCCATCGGCACCTCTACCGGCGGCCCGGTGGCCTTGCAGCGGGTATTGACTCAACTGCCGGCCAACTTCCCGGCGCCGATTGTGCTGGTGCAACACATGCCGGCGGCGTTCACCAAAGCCTTCGCCGAGCGCCTGGACAAGCTGTGCCGTATCACCGTCAAGGAAGCCGAGGATGGCGACGTTCTGCGTCCTGGCCTGGCACTGCTGGCGCCGGGCGGCAAGCAGATGATGGTGGACGGGCGTGGCGCGATCAAAATCCTGCCGGGCGATGAGCGCCTGAACTACAAGCCGTGTGTGGACATCACCTTCGGTTCGGCGGCCAAGTCCTATGGCGACAAAGTTCTGGCGGTGGTGCTCACCGGTATGGGCGCCGATGGCCGTGAAGGTGCGCGCCTGCTCAAACAGGGCGGTAGCGCCATCTGGGCCCAGGATGAAGCCAGTTGCGTGATCTATGGCATGCCCATGGCCATCGTCAAGGCTGACCTGGCCGATGCGGTCTACAGCCTGGACGACATCGGCAAGCACCTGGTGGAGGCCTGCCTCTGATGGATGTGTTGAGCCTGATCGGCATCACCATGGCGTTTGTCGCCATCATTGGTGGCAACTACCTGGAAGGCGGCCACCTCGGCGCCTTGGCCAACGGCCCGGCAGCGCTGATCGTGATCGGTGGCACCGTGGGCGCGGCGTTGTTGCAGTCGCCCCTGAGCTCATTCAAGCGTGCCATGCAGATTCTGGTGTGGATCATTTTTCCGCCACGGGTCGACCTGGCAGGCGGTATCGACCGTGTGGTCAATTGGAGCCTCACCGCCCGCAAGGAAGGCCTGCTGGGCCTGGAAGGCGTGGCCGATGCCGAGCCTGACAGCTACGCGCGCAAAGGCCTGCAACTGTTGGTCGATGGCGCCGAACCGGAAGCGATCCGCAGCATCCTCGAAGTGGATTTCTACACCCAGGAAAGCCGTGACATCAATGCGGCCAAAGTCTTTGAAAGCATGGGCGGCTATGCGCCGACCATTGGCATCATCGGCGCGGTGATGGGCCTGATCCACGTGATGGGCAACCTGGCCGACCCTTCGCAACTGGGCAGCGGCATTGCCGTGGCATTTGTCGCGACCATCTACGGCGTGGCCAGTGCCAACCTGGTGTTGCTGCCGGTGGCCAGCAAGCTCAAGTCGATTGCCATGCGCCAGTCGCGTTATCGCGAAATGTTGCTCGAAGGCATCCTGTCGATTGCCGAGGGCGAAAACCCGCGCTCCATCGAATTGAAGCTTCAGGGCTTCATGGATTGATGGGTATGCACATTGACCTGTGGCCAGTGAGCTTTATGTGGCGAGCGAGCTTGCTCGCGCTGGGCTGCGAAGCAGCCCCAAAACCAGGTACCGCAATCTGTCTGAACAAACGCGTTGCCTGGATGGGGGCCGCTTCGCGCCCCAGCGCGAGCAAGCTCGCTCGCCACAATAAAGCGGCCAATAGCGGTCAGGGAGGTATTTGCCTGTGAGCCGTCGCCGTCGCGAGCCTGAAGAGCACGTCAACCACGAACGCTGGCTGGTGTCCTACGCGGACTTCATCACCTTGCTGTTCGCGTTTTTCGTGGTGATGTACTCGATCTCGTCGATCAACGAAGGCAAGTACAAGATCATTTCCCAGGCGCTGGTCGGCGTGTTCAACGATGCCGAGCGGGCGATCAAGCCGATCCCCATCGGCGAAGAGCGGCCCAAGACGGTGACCCCGGCCAAGCCCCTGGTCAATGACAGTGATGAAACCGCCGCCGGCATCCAAGGCACCAGCGACCCGCTCAAAAGTATCGCCGACGATATCAGTGCCGCCTTTGGCGACCTGATCAGCTCCAACCAGATGACCGTGCGCGGCAATGAGTTGTGGGTGGAGATCGAGCTGAACTCCAGTCTGTTGTTCGCCAGTGCCGATGCGTTGCCCAGTGACCAGGCGTTCACGATCATCGACAAGGTGGCGGCGATCCTCAAACCGTTTGAAAACCCGATCCACGTGGAAGGCTTCACCGACAATTTCCCCATCAGCACCGCGCAGTACCCGACCAACTGGGAACTGTCCTCGGCCCGCGCGTCGAGCATCGTGCGCATGTTGGCCATGCAGGGCGTGAACCCCCAGCGCCTGGCGTCGGTGGGCTATGGTGAATTCCAGCCGGTGGCCAATAACGCCACGGTGGAAGGCCGCGCCCGTAACCGCCGGGTGGTGCTGGTGGTCTCGCGCAACCTGGATGTGCGTCGCAGCCTGACCGGTACTGGCACTGCCAATGCCACCCCGGATGCGGCGTTGAAGCGTGCTGGCACACAAACTGCACCGCCCGTTGTCAAGCCGCCGGTCCGACCGAGTAACGTCAATTCTCCGTCGCTGGCTCAATAACCGTATGCAATGTCTCGGTCGCGCCTGTGCCCGCCGGGAGGAACCAACCGAATGAGAGTCTGGGCAGTTGCCAATCAAAAGGGTGGAGTCGGCAAGACCACCACTTCCATCGCCTTGGCCGGTTTGCTGGCCGAAGCGGGCAAGCGTGTGGTCGTGGTCGACCTGGACCCCCACGGTTCCATGACCAGCTATTTCGGCTACGACCCGGATGCGCTGGAACACAGCTGCTATGACCTGTTTTTGCACAAGGGCAGCGTGCCGGCGGATCTGCCTGGGCAACTGCTGTTGCCCACCAGCAACGAAAGCATTTCCCTGCTGCCGTCGAGCACTGCCCTGGCCACCCTGGAGCGCCAGTCGCCAGGCCAGAGCGGCCTGGGCCTGGTGATCGCCAAGACCCTGGCGCAGCTGTGGCAGGACTTCGATTACGCGATCATCGACAGCCCGCCGTTGCTCGGCGTGCTGATGGTCAATGCGTTGGCGGCCAGCCAGCAATTGGTGATCCCGGTGCAGACCGAGCACCTGGCGGTCAAGGGCCTGGAGCGTATGGTCAGCACCCTGGCGATGATCAACCGTTCGCGCAAGCAGGCGCTGCCGTTCAGTATCGTGCCGACCTTGTTCGACCGTCGCACCCAGGCGTCCCTCGGCACCTTGCGCGTATTGCGCGATGCCTACCCGGACACCATCTGGAATGGCTACATCCCGGTGGACACGCGCCTGCGTGACGCCAGCCGTGCCGGGCTCACACCGTCGCAGTTCGACGGCAAGAGCCGTGGCGTGCTGGCCTACCGTGCGTTGCTCAAGCACCTGCTGTCGCAACAGCTTGTGGCGCAGGTGGCGTGATGAACCGTCCTGTCGAATTCAAGACCCGCCCGCAACTGGCTCTGGAATCCTACCTGGATGCCTTGCTGCAGGATGCGACGGCCGAGGAACTGCCAGAACCGATTCTGGTACTTGAGCCTGCTGTCGAACCCGAAAGCCCGCTGGATGAATTCCAGCAGGCGGTGATGGAAGAACAGGCACGGGATGCGCAGGTGGTGGTGCCAAGCGCCCCGGCGGTGGTGGCGCCCCCGGTGGTCGAACCGCTGGTGGACGTGCACCTGCCGCCCAGCATCACGCCGCCGCCGATGACGGGCGACGGTCGCCCCTCATGGGCTGCCGAGCCGTTCGAGTGCCTGCTGTTCGACGTCGCCGGGTTGACCCTGGCGGTGCCGCTGGTGTGCCTGGGCTCGATCTATTCCCTGGAAGGCCAGGAGCTGACGCCGCTGTTCGGGCAGCCGGAGTGGTTCCTCGGCATCCTGCCCAGCCAGGCCGGCAACCTCAAGGTGCTGGATACGGCGCGTTGGGTGATGCCCGACCGCTACCGCGATGATTTTCGCCAGGGCCTGCAATACGTGATCTCGGTGCAGGGCTACGAGTGGGGGCTGGCGGTGCATCAAGTCAGCCGCTCGCTGCGCCTGGACCCGAATGAAATCAAATGGCGCAGCCACCGCGGCCAGCGGCCGTGGCTGGCGGGCACTGTGATCGAACACATGTGCGCGTTGCTGGATGTCGCCGAACTGGCCGAGTTGATCGCCAGTGGTGCGGTGAAGGCAATGCCACAGAACAAACGCAGTTGATTGAACAATAAGGGCCGTGCGGTTGCGCGGCCTACGTGCACACACGCCGTCGATAGCGGCATTTGAAGGGGTCAGATGAATGAACAAGTCAGCGTCCGCACAAGGTTTGGATGATCCGATCCTGCAATGGGTGACCTTCAAGCTGGACAACGAAACCTACGGCATCAACGTGATGCGCGTGCAGGAAGTGTTGCGCTACACCGAGATCGCCCCGGTTCCAGGCGCGCCAAGCTACGTGCTGGGCATCATCAACCTGCGCGGCAACGTGGTGACGGTGATCGACACCCGTCAGCGGTTCGGCCTGGACACGGTTGAAGTCAGCGACAACACCCGTATCGTGATCATCGAAGCCGACAAGCAAGTGGTTGGCATCCTGGTCGACAGCGTGGCCGAGGTGGTTTACCTGCGCCAATCGGAAGTGGAAACCGCACCGAACGTGGGTAACGAAGAGTCGGCCAAGTTCATCCAGGGCGTGTGCAACAAGAACGGCGAACTGCTGATTCTGGTTGAGCTGGACAAGATGATGAGCGAAGAAGAATGGTCGGAACTGGAGAGCATCTGATTGTTCCTTGAGGCAGCGGTGATTGTCCTGGCCCTGTTGTGGGCCGGGACCTTGGCGTTTGTGCTGCGCTATATGCGCCAGCAGCGGGAGTCTGCCTTGCAACAGGCCGAGCGCGATGCGGTGCGCGACCGGCGCATTCTGGAACTGGTCAAGCGTGTTGATCACTTCCAGCAAAGTGCGGTGCGGGTTGGGGATGAAGTGCATGAACTGCGCGCGATTCTCGCGCCGTTGCCCGACAGGTTGGTGCAGTTGGAGCAGCGTGATCCGTCGAACCTGTCGTTTGCCCAGGCGGCCAAGCTGGTCGGCATGGGGGCGACGGTGGATGAGCTGACCCAGTCATGTGGGCTGACCCAGGCTGAGGCGCAGTTGATGAGTAAGTTGCACAAGGGCTGATTCTCGATAGCGGCCTGGCAGCCGACGCTTCTCTACCTTGCGCCCAACGATCCAACTGTGGGAGCTGGCTTGCCTGCGATGACGGCCTGCCAGCCGACATCTATCTGCCTGACAGCCCACATTTTGATCTGCATACCTCAATCAATTTTCTCCAGCCACAGACTTTTCCTGTTCCCCAAAGGTCAACATCCTTCAAGCACCTTGACCCAGGAGATTCTCCCAAATGACCGCCCCCAAAGCCCTGTTGATCCTCCACGGCAAACAAGCCCTCAACGAGGATGTGCGCGCTGCTGTGCTGTCGCGGCGTGAGCAGGGTGGGGAGTTGGCGGTGCGGGTGACCTGGGAGGGCGGTGATGCCCGGCGACTGGTCAATGAAGCCCTGGCCGAGGGGTACACCCATATCATTGCCGGCGGTGGCGACGGCACCTTGCGCGATGTGGCCGAAGCCATGGCCCATGCCAACACCGACGCCAGCCTGGTGCTGATGCCCCTGGGCACCGCCAATGATTTCGCCAAGGCCGCCGGCGTGCCGTTGGAGCCGGCTGGCGCCCTGGCCTTGCTGGACGTACAGCCCAGGGCGATCGACCTGGGCCAGGTCGGTGGGCAAATCTTCCTGAACATGGCCACCGGTGGTTTTGGCAGCCAGGTCACGGCCAACACGTCCGAAGACCTGAAGAAGGTCTTGGGCGGTGCCGCGTACCTGTTCACCGGTTTAACCCGCTTCAGTGAATTGAAAGCCGCCTACGGTGAATTGGAAGGCCCGGATTTCCACTGGAAAGGCGAGTTGCTCGCGCTGGGCATCGGTAACGGTCGCCAGGCCGGTGGCGGGCATGTGCTGTGCCCCGGTGCATTGGCTGATGACGGGCTGTTGGATGTCAGCATCCTGCCGGCGCCTCAGGAGGTGGTCGGCACGTTGCGTGAGTTGATGAACAACGGCTGGGGCCTGGACACCATGTTCGTGCGCGCACGCCTGCCCTGGGTGAAGATCAAGGTCGCACAAGGCTTGTACATCAACCTCGACGGCGAGCCGCTGGAAGGCGACGACCTGCACTTCGAGGCGCTGCCCAAGGCCCTGCGCGTGCACTTGCCGCTGGGTTCGCCGTTAGTCGTCCAGGCTGATGATCTGCTCACGCACGGCAAATAACACCAGGCCCGCCACGTCAAAAATCTGCAAGCGCTTCATGATCTGCGAGCGGTGGGCTTCGACAGTCTTGATGCTCAGGCCCAGGCCGTGGGCAATTTCCCGGGTGGATTTGCCGCGCACGATCAAGCGCAGGATTTCCAGTTGCCGCGCCGTCAGGCTGTGGCTGTGGGCGACAGGCGCACTGGGGGCCTGGCTACGGATCAGCGCCTGGTTGATCACTGTGTGGGCGATGGCGGGGCTCAGGTAGCGTTCGTTGTTACGCAGGGCCAGCAGGGCATGTTCCAGCTCGTTGGCGGTGGTGTCCTTGAGCAGGTAGCCGTGGGCACCAGACTCCAGGGCGCGCATGATCATCTCGGGATCGGTGTGCATCGACAGGATCAGCACTTTGCACTTGGGGTAGGCGCGCTTGAGTTGCTGCAAGGCATCCAGGCCCCCGGTGTGTTTCATCGACAGGTCCAGCAGCACAATGTCGGGCTGCAGGGCGCAGAATTTCTCAAGCAGTTGCGCGCCGTCGCTGGCCTCGCCAACAACGGCGTAGCCGGGGATATCCAGGATCAGCGCGCGCACGCCGGCGCGGATCAAGGCATGGTCATCGACCAGGAGCAGATTGCAGGTCACCGGAGAACCTTATGGGCACTGGCCCGTTCGAGGGCGCGGGGGGCCCAGGGGAAAAGTGCGTGGATGCGTGTGCCGTTGCCCGGCTGGCTGCTGACGGACACGGTGCCGCCCAACTGGTGGGCCCGTTCGCACATGCCGGCCATACCCCGTTGGCCTTCCTTGCCGGGGTCGGCGGCAGGTGCGAAGCCCTGACCGTCATCGCATATCGTCAGGGACAGCCCTTCCGGCAAGCGTTGCAGGCGCACCAGCAGGTTGTGTGCCTTCGCATGGCGCAGCATGTTGGTGACCGCTTCCTGGGTGATGCGAAAGGCCGCCACGGCCATTTCTTCGGGAATGCCGGTGAGGCGTTGCTGGCACTCCAGGCTCCAGCACACCTGGGTATTTTCCAGGGCCTTGAGCAGGTGCGCGCGCAGGCTGGCTTCCAGCCCCAGGCTTGCCAGTTGGCGAGGGTTGAGAATGGCGGACACGTCGCGCACCTTGGCCAGGGTTTCATTGAGCGTGTTGCAGAGCACCGAGCAATGAATTTGCAGGTCTTGGGGCAGTCGACGCTGCAACCATTCGCTTTGCAACTTGGCGGCGGTCAGCAATTGGCCGATGTCATCGTGCAGCTCGCGGCTGAGGCGGTGGCGTTCGTTTTCCTGGACTTGCAGCAGGCGGTCGGCCAGTTCCTGGGGCTGGAACTTGATGGCTTTGCGCGAGCGCCACTGGTGCAGGGCGACCACTGCAAGCGTAACCAGGTTGAGCAACACAATCACTAACGGCAGCGGTGTGCCTTGCAGGTAAACCCACAGGCTGACCAGCAGTGAGCACAGGCACAGGGCAAGGATGAGGGGGCGCGCATGGCGGCGGGACACGAACCTTGCGATGAGTGACTTGAGGCTGGCGTACATAGCGGATGGAGCCAATGAGGGTTCACTGCGCGAAGACCGGTCACGGCGGTTGACTAGGCTCTGTCGAGAGTGCGGTGCCGGTTCGTGGTTATCCATAATGAAGTTGCTTCATTTCGAGCGAGGCATGGTACCACCACTATTACCGTTGGTCGCCTGGCATATTCCTCCCTCGATATATTAACCACGTCAATGCCCTGACGGTCAGGCCAGCGCTCTTGAGTTGTATTAGTTAGACTGATTTGTACAATTTTTAAGGTGCTGGCTAATTGATATTTCTTCAGTCTCTAGAAGTGTTTCATCTTTGGCTTAAACGGTCGCTTTTAGATAACACGGGTATTAAATACGACCTCTCCTTGGTTTAAGACCTCTGCTGTAGACGCTGCTGATGGCCGTAGTCTTTTTGCGGAATCTGCGAGGTCACCGTGGCAATCAGCGAAGTTTGCTCACTGTCATCCAGGCCCAGTTCCCCGGTACGGATGTCAATCAGCTCCAGTTGCCAAGCCAGTAACCTCAGGCAGTCGTGCAACGCCTCCAGGGCCTGGTCATGCAGTTGCACCGGGCTCACGGCATTGGCGATCAGGTATTGAATATGCCGGGAGAACTCGCTGATCGCCTGCAAGGCCAGGCCATCGGCTTTTTCTGCCAGTTTGGCCAAGCTGGTTTTCATGCAGTCGATGGCGTCGCTGTCATTGCGGATCAAATGCAGGTGGTTCAGGCATTCCTCGGACTTGGCCAGCAGCATTTCGGCTTCCAGCAAAAACTCGGGAAGCGCGGTTTGCCATTCGTTCGCGCTATTCATCATGCAAGTCTCCACAACTTAAGGTCGGGTGATGAGATGTCGCACCGGGTGAATGGCTTAAAACTAGCGCTGAAATACGACTGGGGCGTGTAGGTTGCTTCCGATAATCCAGTAGGACGTTTATTGAAAAACTCACGAATGCCGCCTTTAACCGCTGTTAGGCGGGATGACGCAACTTCAGTTGCCGATACGTGAGTGCCTGAAAGGCCCGTAGACCAAGGGCTTGGGTGGGCAAACAAAAGCCTGACTCCATTCATGCAATGAGAATGGCGTCACATTAATGGCTATTAGATATCGCGAATATCAGGTTGGGCCTGATTGCGTATAGGGGAATCCCCTATGTGGTGGAACTGCACGTCAATTCGACTGTCGCGCAAGGCGGCTTGATAGAGCATCAAGGGCCCAAGCAGTAAAGCATGATGTCAGTGTGACATCAATGGATTTACATGGCATTTTATTGGGGTCAAGGTCCGGCGCTTGCCGCCGATAACGTGCTTATACAGCTGCATACCCTTTCACGCGCCTGCGGCGTGTACACCAGGAGCTTTTAATGGCCGGCATTCTCGACACGGTAGATCAACGCACGCAATTGGTGGGTGAGAATCGCCTGGAAATTCTCATGTTCCGCCTCTTCGGACGGCAGTTGTTCGCGATCAACGTGTTCAAAGTGCAGGAAGTGCTGCAATTGCCCAAGCTGACCCTGATGCCCCAGCGCCACCCGTTCGTGTGTGGGGTGGTCAACCTGCGTGGCCAGACCCTGCCGGTGATCGATCTGTCCCAGGCCATCGGCATGCGTCCTTTGGTGCCGGGCCCCAACAGCACCATTATCGTCACCGAATATAATCGCTCGGTGCAGGCGTTCCTGGTGGGCGGCGTCGACCGCATCGTCAACATGAACTGGGAAGCCATCCTGCCGCCGCCGACCAGCGCCGGTCGCCAGCACTACCTCACCGCCATCAGCAAGGTCGATGAGCAACTGGTGGAAATCATCGACGTGGAAAAAGTCCTCGCCGAGATCGTGCCCTACAACGCCAAGGTCTCCCGGGACAAACTTGAAGACCCGGTGCTGGAGCGTGCCCGTGGCCGCGAAGTGCTTCTGGTGGATGATTCCAACGTGGCGTTGTCGCAGTTGCGTGACACCCTGGGCCAGTTGGGCGTGAAGATGCACGTCGCCAGCGACGGTCTCAAGGCACTGAACATGCTCAAGGCTTGGGCCGACAGCGGCCAGGTGATGACCGACAAACTGCTGATGATCTTCACCGACGCCGAAATGCCCGAGATGGATGGCTACCGTCTCACTACCGAAATCCGCAACGACCCGCGCCTGCGTGGTCTGTACGTGGTGATGCACACCTCGCTGTCGGGCAGCTTCAATGACTCGATGGTCAAGAAGGTCGGCTGCGACAATTTCCTCTCCAAATTCCAGCCGGACAAGCTGGTGGACGTGGTACGCCAGCGACTGATGTTGGACGAAATGCCCGCCTGACTTTAGGATGACACTTTGTTTCCTAGGAAGGCAGGCCCATGCTGCGTCTCAGCGCGTTGTACCGTTACCCCTTGAAGTCCGGCAAGGCCGAAGCCTTGCAGCAGATTGGCCTGGATAAACTCGGGTTGGACGGGGATCGACGCTGGATGCTGGTGGATGAAGCCAGCGGGCGGTTCCTGACGCAACGGGCCGTGGCGAAGATGAGCCAGCTCTCGGCGTTGTGGAACAGCAGCGGGGGCCTGACCCTGAGTTCGCCGGGCTACGCGCCATTGGATGTGGCATTGCCGGGCAGCGCCAGCGAACTGCGTGGTGTGACCATCTGGCGCGACACCCTGCGTGTGCCGGATGCTGGCGATGAGGCCGCGGCCTGGGTCAGTGCATTCATTGGCAAGCCGACGCGCCTGGTGCAACTGCCCCTGGAACGTGCGCGCACCACCGAAGCCGGGTATGGCAAGGATGACGACAAGGTCGGCTTCGCTGACGGCTACCCGTTGCTGTTGATCGGCCAGGGCTCCCTCGACGACTTGTGTGAAAAGATCGGCCGCCCGATGCAGATGCTGCGTTTTCGTCCCAACCTGGTCATCGAGGGCGCCGAGGCTTTCGCCGAAGACGGCTGGAAGCGCTTGCGCATCGGCGACGTGGAGTTTCGGGTGGTCAAGCCGTGCTCGCGGTGCATCCTCACCACAGTCGACCCCCAGACCGGTGAGCGCAGCCCCGACCGCGAGCCTTTCGCGACGCTGCAAACCTACCGCCAGACCGAAAAGGGCGCGATGTTCGGCCAGAACCTGGTCAACGATGGCATCGGGCGCCTGGAAGTCGGCATGCCGGTAACGGTGCTGGAATAAAAAAGCCCGTCTCGTGGGAGACGGGCTTTTTGTGTGCCGGGTACCGCTTAGCCGCGGTATTCACACAGGTAGGCGGTGTCCACCGCAACCTTCAACTGGAACTTGCTGTTGGCCGGTACGTTGAACTGGCTGCCGGCAGCGAAGGTTTCCCAGTCGCTGCTGTCGGGCAGCTTCACGGTCAGGGCGCCGGAGACCACGTGCATGATTTCACGTTGGGCGGTGCCGAATTCGTATTCACCCGGAGCCATCACGCCGATGGTCGCCGGCCCTTCTGCGGTGCCGAAAGCGATCGACTTGACGGTGCCGTCGAAGTACTCGTTGACTTTGAACATGGGTGAATCCTCGGAAAAGATGGATGCTTACGCTCATCACTGCAGGCGCGGGCTTCTGTGGCGAGGGAGCTTGCTCCCGTTGACTGCGTAGCAGTCCCCGTTTTTTGGGGGCGCTTCGCACCCCAGCGCAAGCAAGCTTGCTCGCCACAGGATTTCGTTGGTGCAGGTGGGTAGCAACAAAGGAAATTGGCTGGCCAGTATGCCCAAGGCTGTGGACGCTGCCTAGACCGGCAATATCAGCGGCAGCAGGCGTGCGGTGTTGCGTGCATCCTCCAGGGCGCGATGCTGCTGGCCATTGAACTGCATTCCTGCCAATTGCAGCGCACCATTGAGCCCCAGCGGCTTGTCCAGGCGCCGGGCCTTGGCAAAGCGTTGCTTGAGGTTCACATGCGGGGTGTCGCCCAAGGCGCTGGCGAGGCCATGGCGCTGCCACTCCAGCTCAAGCTGCACGCGATCATAGTCACCCCAACTGGCCCAGCCTTCCAGGCGTGGCTGATGTTGGCCCAGCCAGCGCTCGAACAGCGGCCACACCTCGGTGATCGGCGCGGCCATGTCGATATTGGCCTGGGTGATATGGGTGAGTTTGCGGCAAAAGGGTGTCAGCAACGGCCGGCGCAAGGGCCGCACAAAGCGCTGGAAGTGGTCCAGTTCGCGGCCCTGGCGGTTGACCAGGCTGGCGCCGATCTCGATGACTTCCATCTCTGTCACGGGCCAGCCGCCGTCATCCGTTGTGGCTTCAAGGTCAATAATCAGCCAATGAGGCATGTGCAGGTTCCCGTACTCGTCCCTTCCTGATGGGGATAGAGCGTAGCCCGGCCCTGTAGTTCCGCCTAGGGGCGTTATTCGATCTCCAGCAAAACCTGACGGTTGCGCACCTGGTCGCCCGTCATGACGCGCATCTCCTTGACGGTGCCATCGATGCCGGCCTTCAACGGGTGCTCCATTTTCATCGCTTCGAGCACCAGCAACAGTTGGCCTTTGCTGACGGTCTCACCGACGCACACCCGTATATCGACGATGGCGCCGTCCATGGGCGCCTGGACCGTGCCGCTGCTGGCGTCGGCCTGGCGGCTGGCGACTTGCTGGGTGCGGTCTGTGACAGTCAGCCCTGGTAGCCATAGCCGGTTGCCGTCCAGGTGATAAGCGATGCGTCGGCGGACCCCCTTGATGACCAGGCTGGCGTGGCGGCCGTCGGTGGTGAGTTGCAGGTCGTCAACGCTGACGCTGTGGAGTTGGCCGTTGGCCTCCAGACGGTACGTTACCGGGACACTCGCCGTATTGCGCCAGCGCGCAAGTGTTTGGGTGTGCTGGTTGGCGCTGTGTTGATAAAACAGCGCGGCGGCCAGCTTGAGCTGTTCAGCGGTCGCCGTCTGCTGTGGGATGACGCTGAAGTGTTCGGCGATCAACCCCGTGCTGAAGTCGCCATTGATAAAGTCCGGGTGCTTGAGCAGGTCGATGAGCAAACGCTGGTTGGTCGCCACGCCCAGCAATACGCTGTCTTCCACGGCCCGCAGCAGTTTTCGCCGGGCTTCTTCGCGGCTGGCGCCGTGGGCGATGATCTTGCCCAGCATCGAGTCGTAGAACGGGCTGACGGTTTGGCCTTCAAGCAATCCATGGTCGATGCGTACGCCGGGGGCTGGTTCCCAACGCAACACGTCACCGGTTTGCGGCAGGAAGCCCTGGGCCGGGTCTTCGGCGTACAGGCGTACTTCCATGGCGTGGCCGGTCAGGGTCACCTGTGATTGGGTGAGTGGCAGCGGTTGGCCGGCGGCGATCTGCAACTGCCAGTCCACCAGGTCGAGGCCGGTAATCATCTCGGTGACGGGGTGTTCGACTTGCAGGCGCGTGTTCATTTCCAGGAAATAAAACTGGCCGTTGCGGTCGAGCAGAAACTCCACGGTGCCGGCACCTACATAGCTCACCGCCCGCCCGGCCTTGAGCGCGGCTTCGCCCATGGCCTGGCGCAGATCGGGCGTCATCACGGGGCAGGGCGCTTCTTCAATGACTTTCTGATGGCGGCGCTGTATCGAACAGTCGCGTTCGCCGAGGTAAATGAGGTTGCCATGGCTGTCGCCGAACAGCTGCACTTCCACGTGGCGCGGGTCGATCAGCGCCTGTTCGAGGATCAGCTCGTCGCTGCCGAACGCATTCATGGCTTCCGAGCGTGCGGTGCGCAGTTGCTCCAGCAGCTGTTCGCGCTGGTGCACCAGGCGCATGCCACGCCCACCGCCACCGGCGCTGGCCTTGATCATCAGTGGGAAGCCGATGCGTTCGGCTTCCCGTTGCAGGGTGGCATCGTCCTGGGCACTGCCTTGATAACCGGCGATGCAAGGTACGCCGGCGTCGAGCATGGCGAGTTTGGACAGGCGTTTGCTGCCCATCAGTTCGATCGCCTCGGCGCTGGGGCCGATGAAGGTGAGCGTGGCCTGCTGGCAGGCGCGGGCGAAGTCGGGGTTTTCCGAGAGGAAGCCGTAGCCGGGGTGAATGGCGTCGGCGCCGGTCAGTTGGGCGGCGGCGAGGATGGCCTCTGTGTTCAGGTAGGACTGGTGGACGGGCGCCGGGCCGATGTGTACGGCTTCGTCGGCCATCTGCACGTGCAGGGCATCGGTATCCGCGTCGCTGTACACGGCCACGGTGCGGTAGCCGAGGGCCTGGGCAGTGCGCTGGATGCGGCAGGCGATTTCACCGCGGTTGGCGATCAGGATCTTGGTGAATGCGGGCATTGGGTTATCCCTTGGTGGATGTGGCGTGTGTTGGGGCTTCTTCGCAGGCAAGCCAGCTCCCACATTTGAAATGTCTCCCCCTGTGGGAGCTGGCTTGCCTGCGATGGCGTCATCGAGACCAACTCGGCTTTCGCTTCTGCACAAACGCCTGCGTCCCCTCGACCCCTTCTTCACTCCTCACCGCCTCGGCAAACCACTGCGCCCCGCGATCCAGCACGGCCTCAAGGGGCTCATCCACACTGGCCAGCAACAGCGCTTTAGTCCGTGCGTTCGCCCCCGGCGCACACTGCAACACCTGCCCCAATACCTCATCCACCCGCTGCGCCAATGCCTGGGCGTCGTGCTCGACAAAATGCACCACTCCCAGCCGCCCAGCCTCCACCCCATCAAACCGCGCCGCCGTCAGCGCCAGGCGCCGCGTGTGAGTAAGGCCAATACGCTTGACCACAAACGGCGCAATCTGCGCCGGCAACAAGCCCAGGCGGGTCTCGGGCAAGCCGAACTGCGCCTGGCCCTCTGCAATCGCAATATCACTCACGCACGCCAGCCCGAACCCACCGCCCAGCACCGCGCCTTGCAGCACCGCGATCACCACGGGTGTCAGTGCCTGCACCTCTTGCAGCAAGGTGCCAAATGCGCGGTTCAACGCTTGCAGTGGATCCCCCGCGCTGACCAGATCCTTCACATCGGCCCCCGCGCAAAAATGCCCGCCCGCGCCGCTGATCACCACGGCGCGCACCTGGCTGTCCAACTGCGCCAGTACCGCGCGCAGCTCATTGACCATTTCAAGGCTCATTGCATTGCGGCATTCGGGCCGGTTGAGGGTGATATGCAGCACGCCGTTGTGGGCTTCTAGCAGCAAGGTGCTCATGGCTTTTTACCGGGCAGGGTGCCCATCAGTTTGCAGATGATGCCCAGCATGATTTCGTCGGCACCGCCGCCAATCGACACCAGGCGCACGTCGCGATAGGCGCGGGCCACCGGGTTGTCCCACATGAAGCCCATGCCGCCCCAATATTGCAGGCAGCTGTCGCTGACCTCACGGCCCAGGCGCCCGGCCTTGAGTTTGGCCATGGAGGCCAGCCGCGTGACGTCCTGGCCCTTGATGTACTGCTCGGTGGCCTGGTAGACCAAGGCGCGCAGGCATTCGATTTCGGTGGCCAGTTCCGCTAGGCGGAAGTGGATCACCTGGTTGTCGATCAACGCCTTGCCGAAGGTTTGGCGCTCCTTGCAGTATTCGATGGTGCTGTCGATGCAGTACTCCAGGCCCTTGATCATATTGGCCGCGCCAAACAGGCGTTCCTCCTGGAACTGCAACATCTGCATCATGAAGCCCGCGCCTTCGTGGCCGATGCGGTTGCGTTGCGGTACGCGCACGCCGTCGAAAAACACCTGGGCGGTCTCGGAGCTGTGCATGCCGAGTTTTTCCAACGGCGGACTGACGCTGATGCCGGGGCTGTTCATCGGCACCATGATCAGGGATTTGTTGATGTGCGGCTTGTCGTCCGAGGTGTTGGCCAGCAGGCAGATGAAGTCAGCGCTGGGCGAATTGGTGATCCACATCTTGCTGCCATTGATCACGTAGTCGTCGCCGTCCTTGCGCGCATGGGTCTTGAGCCCGGCCACGTCGGAGCCGGCGCCGGTTTCCGAGACGCCGATGCAGCCCACTTGTTCGCCGCTGATGGCCGGGCGCAGGAACTCTTCGCGCAGTTCATCGGAGCCGAAGCGCGCCAGGGCCGGAGTGCACATATCGGTCTGCACACCAATGGACATGGGGATGCCGCCGCAGCGGATGGTGCCGAACTCTTCGGCGGCGACAATGGAGTAGCTGTAGTCCAGGCCCATGCCGCCGAATTTTTCCGGTTTGGAGATGCCCAGCAGGCCGAGGTCGCCGGCCTTGCGGAAGATTTCGTGAATGGGGAAGCGCCCGGCTTTTTCCCATTCATCCACGTACGGGTTGATCTCGCGGTCGACGAAGGCGCGCACGGTGCGGCGCAGTTCCTGGTGTTCCTGGGTGAAGATCATTTTTATTGTTCTCCCTGTTGGGACGCGGAGCGTCCTGGTTTGCATTCCCACGCGGAGCGTGGGAACGATCACCCACGTGGAGCGTGGGAACGATCACCCACGTGGAGCGTGGGAATGATCAGCGCGCCACGCCGAAGGTGTTCGGTTGCAGTTGCCGCAGTTCGGCTTCGTGACAGATATCCAGCAAAAATCCGAGCAAGGTGCGGGTGTCCCGTGGATCAATCAGCCCGTCGTCCCACAGGTTGGCGCTGCCGTAGAGGGCGGTGGACTGGCTGTCGAGCTTCTGCGCGGTGACCTGTTCGAGCATGTCGAGCACCTTTGGGTCGGGCACCAGGCCGTCCTTGAGTTGCTTGGCCTCGGTGACAATGCGCAGCACCTTGCCCGCTTGTGCGCCGCCCATCACCGCGGTGCGGCTGTTGGGCCAGGCGAAGATAAAGCGCGGGTCCAGGCCGCGGCCGCACATGGCGTAGTTGCCCGCACCGTAGGAACCCCCGACCACGATGGTGAGTTTAGGCACGCGGGCATTGGCCACCGCCTGGATCATCTTCGCGCCGTGCTTGATCACCCCTTGCTGTTCCGACTCGGTGCCCACCATGAAGCCGGTGGTGTTATGCAAGAACAGCAGCGGCGTACGGCTCTGGTCGCACAGCTGGATAAACTGCGCGGCCTTGCTCGCGCCCTTTGGGGTGATGGGGCCGTTATTGCCGATCACTCCCACGGCGCGCCCCTGGATATGCAGATGGGCGCAGACGGTGTGGGGGTCGAACTCGCCTTTGAATTCCAGCAGGTTGGAACCGTCGGCCAGGCGCGCCAGGATCTCGCGCACGTCATAGGGCTTTTTCGGGTCATCGGGAATCAGCCCCAACAGCTCTTCAATCGGGTACAGCGGTTCGCGATAGGCGCGGGGGGGCGCGTGCGGCAAGCGGTCATTCCAGGGCAGCAGGCCCACAATTTCACGCACGATGCGCACGCCGTCGGCATCGTCTTGGGCCAGGTACTCAGCGGTGCCTGCGGTTTGCGCGTGCATCTGCGCACCCCCCAGTTCTTCATCGGTGGCGACTTCGCCGGTGGCGGCCTTGAGCAACGGTGGCCCGGCGAGGAACAGCTTGGCCTTGCCGCGCACCACCACCACGTAATCCGAGAGGCCCGGCTGATACGCACCGCCGGCCGTGGCCGAGCCGTGCACCACGGTGATCTGCGGCAAGCCCATGGCGGACATGCGTGCCTGGTTGGCAAAGCTGCGCGCGCCTTCGACGAAAATCTCGGCTGCGTAGTTGAGGTTGGCGCCGCCGCTTTCGGCGAGGGTCACCACTGGCAGTTTGTTCTCCATGGCGATCTGTTGCAGGCGCAGGGATTTTTTCAGCCCGGAGGGGGAAATGGTGCCGCCTTTGATCGCGCTGTTGTTGGCCACCACCAGCATGCGCACGCCGCTGACATAGCCGATACCAGCGATCAGCCCGCCACCGGCGGCGCTACCGTCCTTGTCGTCGTGGAGTTTGTAGCCGGCCAGACTGGCCAGCTCCAGGAAAGGCGCGCCGGGGTCCAGCAGCAGGTTGAGGCGCTCACGGGGCAGCAATTGGCCGCGCTTGTCGAACTTGGGCTTGGCTTCCTGGGCCTTGGCCAGCAGGGTGTGTTCCAGTTGGCGTAGCTGGGCAATGGACGCCAGCATGGCTTCGCGGTTTTGCGCGAACGCTGGGCTGTTAGGCTCGATCATGGTTTCAATGATTGGCATGGCGTTATTGCTCCGCCTTGAGCACATCCGGCAGGTAGGCGCGGTGGAACCCGTTGAATGGCTCGCTCGGCGCCTGCGCCTTGTGCAGCGGCCATGCGCGGCTGCCCAGGCTGGCGGCGCCGTCGATGCGCAGGGTGCTACCGCTGATAAAGGCCGCAGCCGGGCTGAGCAGGAAGACGATGGCCGCGCTGACTTCCGACTCGGTGCCGATGCGCTTGAGCGGTACATGCTCACGCAGGGTGGGAATCACCGCCTTGAACGCGCCTTCGTAGGTGTCCATGCCGCTGGAGGCAATCCAGCCAGGCGCCACGGCGTTGACGCGCACCCCGGCATAGCCCCACTCAAACGCGGCGGTCTTGGTGACGTTGTCCATGCCGGAGCGCGCCGCGCCGGAGTGGCCCATGCCGGGCATGCCGCCCCACATGTCGGCGAGCATGTTGACGATCGCGCCCCCGTGCTTGCTCATCGACTGGTTGAACACTTCCCGCGCCATCAGGAAACCGCCCACCAGGTTGGTGCGCAGTACGGTTTCAAAGCCCTTCTGATTGATCGCCGCCAGTGGCGACGGGTATTGGCCGCCCGCGTTATTCACCAGGCCATGGATGGGGCCGTGGTCGTGCAGGATCTGCGTGACCAGCGCTTTCACCGCCTCTTCCTCACGAATGTCACAGGCATGCCAATGGGCGAC
Source organism: Pseudomonas sp. NBRC 111138 (assembly GCF_001320835.1). Classification (NCBI taxonomy): domain Bacteria; kingdom Pseudomonadati; phylum Pseudomonadota; class Gammaproteobacteria; order Pseudomonadales; family Pseudomonadaceae; genus Pseudomonas; species Pseudomonas sp. NBRC 111138. Next base: position 26,156 of record NZ_BCBO01000092.1, read on the forward strand.
GCCGCCATCTTCAGCAATTTCCGCCGCGACCTTCTGCAGTTTTTCTGGCTTGCGCCCCACCAGGATCACGCAGGCACCAAGGGCCGCCAGCTCATGGGCGGTGCAGCGGCCAATGCCACTGCCGCCTCCGGTGACAATCACGGTTTGCCCCTTGAACAGGTCGGCTTTGAAGATCGAGTCGAAGGCCACGGCGACGGTCCTTTAGGTGAGTTGATCGGCAATGTGTTGCGGCACGGCGATGGGGATTTCCAGCAGTTGCTGGGCGAAGGCCTTGCCTTGGGGATCGATGCGCAGGCTGGCGATACCGCCGCCGCCCAGGGCATTCTCCAGCAGGAAATTCAGGCTGTGGCTGCCGGGCAAGTACCAGCGTTGGACGCGGCCATGGATCGGGTCGAGCACGTGGTCCATCCAGTCGACGATCACCTCCGGGGTCAGGGCTTCGGCGATCCACGGCAGGTAGTCGGGGTGGCGGGCGATCACGCCAATATTGCTGTGGTTGCCCTTGTCACCAGAGCGCGCCACGGCGAGTTTCACCAGCGGTACGCTGGCGTCGGCACGGCCCTCCGGCTTGGCCGGCTCGATGGGCACAGCCGGCGTGAGCAGAGACGCGGAGGCGGGCAGCTCGACGGCATGACGTTGGCCTTGGTACTCGATGGCGACGCTACACAATGATTTGTCGACCAGGAACGAAAACAGCCGAATCAGCGGATACACCGTCGGCCGCCCGCCAACAATGCCGGTCAGCCCCGGTGCCATGCCGGTGGCCGCCTGGGCGATCTCGCGAGCGAACAGCACCAGCGCCTGCTTGTTCGGATGCCGCACCGCCAGCTTCACCACCACTTCGCGGCAATCCGCACGCCGGGCGTGGGCGCCGTAGGTGGCTTCGCTGCCGAGCAGTTCGATGTTGACGTCGGTGTAGGGCGCCCAGCCGCGCTGGCTGAACAGCTCCGAAGTCTTGTTGATGAGCGCCTGGCTGACCCGCTCGGCCTTGGCCACCGCGTCGATGCCAGCGAGCAGGCAACTGGCGGTGCAGCGAAAGCCATCGGGGTAGGTGGCGCTGACCTTGTACTGGTCGGTGGGTGGCAGGCCCTTGGCGCCGTGCAGGCGCACCGCGTGTTTGCCTTGTTGCTGCAGTTTGACCTGGCTGAAATCGCAGATCACGTCCGGCAGCACATAGGCGCGCGGGTCACCGATTTCATACAGCAGTTGTTCGGCCACGCTGAGTTCGCTGATCAGCCCGCCGCTGCCTTCGACCTTGTTGACGGTGAACTGGCCGTCGGCGCTGACTTCGACGATAGGGAAGCCGATGTGTTCGTAGTCGGGCACGTCACGCCAGTCGGTGAAGTTACCGCCGGTGCATTGGGCGCCGCATTCGATGATATGCCCGGCCAGGGCGGCCTGGGCCAGGTGATCGTAGTCCTGCCATGACCAATTGAATTCATGCACCAGTGCCGCGCTGACCACTGCGCTGTCGACCACCCGGCCGGTGATGACAATATCGGCGCCGAGCCCCAATGCCTGGGCAATGCCCGGTGCGCCGAGGTAGGCGTTGGCGGACACGCACAGGGGCGGCAGCGGGGCGCCGTTGTACAGGTCGGTGACAGGCGGCAGCTGTTTGAGTTGAGGGTGCAGGTCATCGCCGAGCAACACGGCGATTTTCAGCGGGATGTGGGCGTTATCGCAGGCCGCTTGCAGGGCGGCGGCGCAGGCCTGGGGGTTGATACCGCCGGCATTGCTGATCACTCGGATGCCCTGGCGCTGGATATCCGCCAGCAGGGGCGTAAGCACCTCGACAAAATCCGTGGCGTAACCGGCCTTGGGGTCTTTCAGGCGGGCACCGGCGAGGATCGACATGGTGACTTCCGCCAGGTAATCGAACACCAGGTAATCCAAGGCACCGCCCTGCACCAATTGGGCGGCGGCGGTGCAGGTGTCGCCCCAGAAGGCGCTGGCGCAGCCGATACGTACCGTCTTGCTCATGAGAAATCCTTCCTCCAAGGGCTGGTGCCGAGACTACCAAGCAAGCGCTTGGTTTGTAAACTCCAGTCACAAGTTTTACCCAAGCGCTTGCTTGGGTGGCAGTCACGGCCTAAATTGCCGGCCAAGACGACAGTAGACGTGAAGGAGAGCAGCATGGATGAGCACAAAGCCCTGGGGGTGATGCGCACCATGGTCGATGGTGGCCAATTGACCGACCCCGAGAGCGCCCGCGGCAAGTTGCTGCAAACCGCAGCTCATCTGTTTCGCAACAAGGGGTTCGAGCGCACCACTGTGCGAGATCTGGCCAGCGCCGTGGGCATCCAGTCCGGCAGCATCTTTCATCACTTCAAGAGCAAGGATGAGATATTGCGTGCGGTGATGGAGGAAACCATCCATTACAACACCGCGATGATGCGCGCTTCACTGGAGGAGGCGAGCACGGTGCGCGAACGCGTGCTGGCGCTGATCCGCTGCGAGTTGCAGTCGATCATGGGTGGCAGTGGCGAGGCCATGGCGGTGCTGGTCTACGAATGGCGCTCGCTGTCGGCCGAAGGCCAGGCGCACGTGCTGGCCCTGCGTGACGTGTATGAGCAGATCTGGTTGCAGGTACTGGGCGAGGCCAAGGCCGCTGGCTACATCCGGGGCGATGTGTTTATCACCCGGCGCTTCCTCACTGGCGCCTTGTCCTGGACCACCACCTGGTTTCGCGCCCAAGGCAGCCTGACCCTTGAGGAGTTGGCCGAAGAGGCCTTGTTGATGGTGCTGAAGTCGGACTGAGGCGCAAGTTATTAATTTGCTGGCGAAAGTTGTCTCCCCCAGTAAAAACGCCTAGCTTATCGGCATTGAACTCTTCAACGGTGCGTGCCTCGATGTTTTCGCCATGGCGGCTGGCTGCAGGACTTACTTTATGGGCACTGGGCACCGCCGCGTGGACGCAGGCCGGTGCCGCGCAGTTGGTGAGAATCGGCGCGGCGCATTTTCCGCCCTACACCGTACGCCCTGAACAAGGCGCCGACACCGGGTTGCTGCCGCAATTGGTCGAGGCGTTGAACGCTGCGCAAACCGATTACCAGTTCGTGGTGGTGCCTACCTCGATCCCCCGGCGTTTTCGTGACTTCGAGCAAGGCCGGGTCGACATGGCCATCTTCGAAAACCCGTCCTGGGGTTGGCAGAATATTGCCCATACCAGTGTTGATATGGGGCTGGAAGATGCGGAAATATTCGTTGCCCAGCGTCAACCCGGGCGCGACCAGAGCTACTTCGCCGACCTCACCGGTAAGCGCCTGGCGGTATTCAGCGGGTATCACTATGCCTTTGCCGACTTCAATCCCGATCCCAAGAACATGGCCGAGCGTTTCAACGCGACGTTGACCTATTCCCATGACAGTAATTTGCTGATGGTTGCTCGTGGGCGTGCGGATATTGCACTGGTTACCCGTTCGTACCTGAGTGATTTCATGGTGCGCAACGCAGACATGGCGGGGCAGTTTTTGGTGTCGGAGCGTATTGACCAGGTGTATCACCACTATGCGTTGTTGCGGCCCAAGGCACCGATCACTGGTCCGGCGTTTGCCGAACTGCTCAAGCGTCTGCGCGACAGTGGCCAGATGCTGAAGATTTTTGAGCCGTATCGTATTGATGTGACGCCGGTGCCCTGAGGTCTTAGTAAGTAAAATCCTTCGGGCTCGGGGGGTCAACTGTGGGAGCTGGCTTGACTGCGATGACGGCCTGAAAGCCGACACCTATCTACCTGACACCCCACAGTCAAAATGTGGAACCAGGCTTGCCTGCGGTGGCGGCCTGACAGTCAACACAGTTGGACCGTGTACATATCCATTCCTGCGGTAACGGCTACTTAGGGTTCCGCTTTT
>NZ_BCBO01000093.1:0-47111 GCF_001320835.1 Pseudomonas sp. NBRC 111138
ATCAAAAGCCAGATCAAGATCACAAGCAGATCAAGATCACAAGCAGATCAAGATCAAGAGCGGCTCGCTTCTCATCGTAGTTTCCGTGGAGCCCTTACCCACATATGTCGGCGCTGCATTAAACCCGCCGCGCAAACGTATCACTATGACTGCCCGACACCTTGCGGCAATGCACCAGCGCATCGCGAATCATGAAGTTCACCAAGGTCGGAGACACCCCAAGCTCCTTGGCGATGTCTTTTTGCGGCACGCCATGCAAGCGGTACATCTCGAACGCGTAGCGGGTGCGCTGGGGCAGTTGCGTCAGGGCGTCGGCGATGTTTTCCAGGGTGTTGAAATTGATGTGCGAGGTTTCCGGTGAAGCGCCGTGAATAACCACATTCAAGCCTTCCTCTTCGGTCCCGGAGTATTTGAGCTCCAGGGCCTGCTTGCGGTAATGATCGATCGCCAGGTTGCGCACGATCTGAAACAGATAACTCAGTTGGGCCTTGAACGATGAGGTGATGGTCGGCGCCGACTGCAGCCGGAAGTAGGCGTCCTGCACCACGTCTTCGGCGCGGGAGCGGCACCCGGTGATACGGGCCGCGATCTTCACCAAAATCAGTCGATTGTCGACGAACGCCTGGAGAAGGGGTGAATCGCACCTGCCTGTGGATACTTGTTCCGTCATGGAAATCACCTTGCTGCGAATAGGTTAGGGGAGGGCATCCCTGCTGAGGCCTCCTACATATCGGGCAACAAATTATGCTTAATGATAATGATTGTCAAATGAGAAGACGAACTAATCTTATGCCTTGGGCGAAGGTGTGAACCGCGTCTCGCTCGCCCCCGGCGACTAATTATTTGAAGGCTCCGTCCGTTCTCATGGGTGACAGGTTCGTTAGTACAACGGCCAAGGATCAGCACCCGCAGGAGGACCAGATGGGTTTTTATCGTGCATTCAGCGTGTTTCAGTTCGGAGTCCTCGCGGGATGAGTACGTCCCTGCGGCTGCGCCTGTTTTGCCTGCCCCACTCAGGCGCCAGCGCCTCGGTCTACGCTCGCTGGCGCCGGGTCTTGCCGGACTGGCTGCAAGTGTGCCCGCTGGAATTGCCGGGACGCGGCATACGTATGGACGAGCCATTGCAGCGCGATATCAAGGCCTTGGCCGCGCAGCTTGCTGAAGAAATCAGCCGTGATCTCGATGGCCCCTATGCCTTGTTCGGCCACAGCCTTGGCGGGCTGTTGGCGTTTGAATTGGCTCACGCTTTAAACGCGCGCAATCTGCCCGCGCCCCTGGCGTTGTTCGTGTCCGGCACGGCGGGCCCGGCGCGTCGTGATGTGAGCGAGTACGCCGTCGAAAAGACCGATGCCCAACTCATTGCCCGACTGCGCGAATTGCAGGGCACCGCCGAAGAAGCCCTGGCCAACCCCGAGCTGATGCAACTGATGTTGCCGATCCTGCGCGCCGATTTCCTGCTGTGCGGCAGTTTCACCTATGGCGAGCGCCAGCCCCTGGCGCTGCCGATCCATGTGTTCGGTGGCAAGCAGGACAGCGTGCGTGCCGATCAGTTGCTCGACTGGCAACTCGACGCCGCCAGTGGGTTTTCCCTGGACATGTTTGACGGCCATCACTTCTTCCTCGTGCAGCACGAAAGCGCCGTGCTGCGCTGCGTGCGTCGCTATGCCGACGAGCACCTGGCGCGCTGGCGCATTGGCGCGGCGCGCCAGCTCGTCGCCGGCTGAACCCCACCGACTTCCCGAATTTCCCGTAAGCCGATTTCAGGCAGGAACCCCATGATGGACGCCTTCGAACTCCCCCGCACCTTGGCCCAGTCCCTTCAACAGCGTGCTGCGCAGACGCCGGACCAGGTGGCGTTGCGCTTCCTCGCCGAGAGCGCCGAGCACAGTGTGGTGCTCAGTTATCGCGACCTCGACCAACGCGCCCGCACCATCGCCGCTGCCTTGCAAGCCAACGCTGGCCTGGGCGAGCGTGCGGTGTTGCTGTTCCCGAGCGGCCCGGACTATGTGGCGGCGTTCTTTGGTTGCCTGTACGCCGGGGTGATCGCGGTGCCGGCGTATCCACCGGAATCCACGCGTCGTCATCACCAGGAGCGCCTGCTGTCGATCATCAGCGATGCCGAGCCGCGGCTGCTGTTGACCATTGCCAGCCTCAGCGAGGGCCTGGCGCAGATTGAAAACGCGCCCAAGGTGTTGAGCGTCGACACCCTGGAGGCGCAGCAGGCCGACCAGTGGGTCGAGCCCGACCTCAAGGCCGACGACATCGCGTTCCTGCAATACACCTCTGGCTCCACCGCATTGCCCAAAGGCGTGCAAGTCAGCCACGGCAACCTGGTGGCCAACGAAGTGCTGATCCGCCGTGGTTTTGGCATCGACCTCAACCCCGACGACGTGATCGTCAGTTGGTTGCCGCTGTACCACGACATGGGCCTGATCGGCGGCCTGCTGCAACCGATCTTCAGCGGCGTGCCCTGCGTGTTGATGTCGCCGGCCTACTTCCTTGGCCGACCTTTGCGCTGGCTGGAGGCGATCAGCGAATACGGCGGCACCATCAGCGGTGGCCCGGACTTCGCCTACCGCCTGTGCAGCGAACGAGTCAGTGAGTCGGCCCTGGAGCGCCTGGATTTGAGCCGCTGGCGCGTCGCCTATTCGGGTTCCGAGCCGATCCGCCTCGACACCCTGGAACGCTTCGCGGAAAAATTCGCGGCCTGTGGTTTCACCCCGAATAATTTCTTCGCCTCCTACGGCCTGGCCGAAGCCACCCTGTTTGTCGCCGGCGGTACCCGTGGCCGTGGCATTCCCGCCCTGCGCCTGGACGAACAGGCGCTGGCCGCCAACCGTGCCGAACCGGGGCAGGGCCCTGCGATCATGAGTTGCGGCACCAGCCAGCCGAACCACGCCGTGCTGATCGCCGACCCGCACACCCTCACCGAGCTGCCCGACCAGTGCGTCGGCGAACTCTGGGCCACGGGCCCGAGCATCGCCCACGGCTACTGGCGCAACCCGCAAGCCAGCGCCAAGACCTTCGTTCAGCATGCTGGCCGCACCTGGTTGCGCACCGGTGACCTGGGTTTTATCCGCGACGGTGAGGTGTACATCACCGGGCGCCTGAAAGACCTGCTGATCGTGCGCGGCCACAACCTCTACCCCCAGGACATCGAACAGACCATCGAGCGCGAAGTGGAAGTGGTGCGCAAGGGTCGGGTCGCCGCGTTTGCGGTCAATGACCAGGGCCTGGAAGGCATCGGCATCGCCGCGGAAATCAGCCGCAGCGTGCAGAAAATCCTGCCGCCCGAAGCGCTGATCAAAGCGATCCGCCAAGCCGTGGCCGAGGCCTGCCAGCAAGCTCCGAGCGTGGTGGTGCTGCTCAACCCAGGCGCTTTGCCGAAGACCTCCAGCGGCAAAGTGCAGCGTGCGGCCTGTGCGATTCGGCATGCCGATGGCAGCCTCGACAGCTACGCGCAGTTCCCCGGGCAGCCGGGGCAGGCGAGCGAAGTGGCGCTGGAATCGGACCTGCAACAGCAGATCGCGGCGATCTGGTGCGAACAACTGCAACTGGCTCATGTGGCGGGCGACGATCACTTTTTCCTGCTGGGGGGCAACTCCATCACCGCGACCCAAGTGGTCGCCCGCCTGCGCGAAAGCCTGGGGCTGGAACTGAGCCTGCGCCTGCTGTTCGAAGCGCCGACCCTCGCCGCCTTCGCCACGGCCGTCGCGCAACTGCAACAGGATGGCGGCGTGGCCCAAGGCGCAATCCACGTGCTGTCACGTCAAGAAGACCTGCCCCAATCCCTGGCACAGAACCGCCTGTGGATCACCTGGCAATTGGACCCTCACAGCAGTGCCTACACCATTCCCGGCGCCTTGCACCTGCGCGGCGAGCTGGATGAAGACGCACTGCGCCACAGCTTCCAGCAACTGATCCAGCGTCACGAAGCCCTGCGCACGCGCTTCTGCGAGCGCGACGGCCAGGCGTTCCAGCGTGTCGAGGCTACGGCGGATTTCGAACTGCCGATCATCGACCTCAGTGACCTGCCCAACACCGAGCGCGAAGCCCGTGCGCAAGAGGTTCGCGAAGACCAGGCGCGCAGCCCGTTCGACCTGGAAAAAGGCCCGTTGCTTCGGGTTACCCTGGTGCGCCTGGGCGATGAAGAGCACCAACTGCTGGTGACGCTGCACCACATCATTGCTGACGGTTGGTCGCTGAATATCCTGATCGACGAGTTCTCGCGCCTGTACGCCGCTGCCGCCCAAGGCCAGTCTCTGGAGCTGCCGCCGCTGGCCTTGCAATACGCCGACTACGGCAGCTGGCAGCGCCAATGGCTGGCCGAAGGCGAGGGCCAGCGACAGCTGACGTACTGGAAAGCGCAGTTGGGTGACGAGCATCCGGCCCTGAACCTGGCCACCGATCACCCGCGTGCAGCCCAGCATCGGCACAGCGCCTCGCGCCATAGCCAGCGCCTGGATGCGCGCCTCAGTGCGGCGATCCGCCAGACCGCCCAGGCCCATGACTCAACACCGTTCATGCTGCTGCTGGCGACGTTCCAGACCTTGCTCTATCGCTACAGCGGCCAGCGCGACATCCGTATCGGCGTGCCCAATGCCAACCGCCCACGCCATGAAACCCAGGGCCTGATCGGCTTCTTTATCAACACCCTGGTGCTGCGCGCCGAGCTGGACGGGCGCCTGCCGTTCAACCAACTGTTGGCCGCCACTCGCGAGACCACATTGGCCGCCCAGGCCCATCAGGACCTGCCCTTCGAACAACTGCTGGAAGCCTTCCCCCAGACCCGCGAACAGGGCCTGTTCCAGGTCATGTTCAACCACCAGCAGCGCGACCTCAGTGCCTTGCGCCGCCTGCCGGGCCTGCTGGCCGAAGAGTTGCCCTGGCACAGCCGCGAAGCCAAGTTCGACCTGCAACTGCACAGCGAAGAAGACCGCAATGGGCGCTTGAGCCTGTCGTTCGACTACGCCGACGAGCTGTTCGATTGCGCGACCATCCAGCGTCTGGCCGAGCACTTCATCCATCTACTTCAAGCTGTGTGTACGCAACCACAACACGCCATCGGCGATCTGCCGTTGATGCAGGCTGACGAACAGCAACCCTGGAGCGAAGCCCCCTGCGCGCCGGCCCGGCACTGGCTGCCCGAGCTGCTCAATCAGCAGACGTCGGACGCCACCGCATTGGTCTGGCAGGACGGCAGCCTGACATTCGCCCAATTGCACACCCAGGCCAACCGCCTGGCCCATTACCTGCGCGACAAAGGCGTCGGCCCGGACGTGTGCGTGGCCATCGCCGCCGAGCGTTCGCCGCAACTGCTGATCGGCCTGCTCGCCATCATCAAGGCCGGTGGCGCCTACGTGCCGCTGGACCCGGATTACCCCGCCGAACGCCTGGCCTACATGCTCAAGGACAGCGGCGTGCAACTGCTGCTCACCCAGACCGCGTTGCTGCCCCAACTGCCCAGCGCCGAAGGCGTGTGCGTGATTGCCATGGACAGCCTGCACCTCGACAGCTGGCCGACCCAGGCGCCAGGCTTGCACCTGCACGGCGATAACCTCGCCTACGTGATCTACACCTCCGGTTCCACCGGCCAACCCAAAGGCGTGGGCAACACCCACGGCGCCCTGGCCGAGCGTTTGCAGTGGATGCAGGCCACCTATCAACTGAACGAAACCGATGTGCTGATGCAAAAGGCGCCGATCAGTTTCGACGTGTCGGTGTGGGAATGCTTCTGGCCATTGATTGCCGGCTGCCGCCTGGTATTGGCCGGGCCGGGCGAACATCGCGACCCGCACCGCATCGCGCAGCTTGTGCAGGAACATGGGGTGACCACGCTGCACTTCGTGCCGCCGCTGTTGCAGCTGTTTATCGACGAGCCGCTGGTGGCCGAATGCACCAGCCTGCGTCGCCTGTTCTCCGGCGGCGAAGCCTTGCCCGCCGAACTGCGTAACCGTGTACTGGCGCGCTTGCCAGCGGTGCAATTGCACAACCGCTATGGCCCGACCGAAACCGCGATCAACGTCACCCACTGGCAGTGCGCCGCCTCGGATGGCGAGCGCTCGCCGATTGGCCGGCCGTTGGGCAATGTGATCTGCCGCGTACTGGACGAGCAGCTCAACCCGTTGCCGGCCGGTGTGCCGGGCGAACTGTGCATCGGCGGTATCGGCCTGGCGCGGGGTTACCTGGGCCGTGCCGGGCTGACAGCCGAACGTTTTGTCGCCGACCCGCTGGGCGCGGCGGGCACCCGCTTGTATCGCACCGGTGACCGTGCGCGCTGGAACGCCGATGGCGTGCTCGAATACCTCGGACGCCTCGATCAGCAGGTCAAACTGCGGGGGTTCCGGGTGGAGCCGGAAGAAATCGAAGCGCGCCTGCTGGCCCAGGTAGGCGTTGCCCAGGCCGTGGTGCTGGTGCGTGATGCACAGTTGATCGGCTACTACACCGCCGACACCGAACTGGATGAGCAAAGGGTCAAAACCGCCCTGGCCGCCGAGTTGCCGGAGTACATGGTGCCCGCGCTGCTGATGCGCCTTGACGCCATGCCCCTGAGCCCCAGCGGCAAGCTCGACCGGCGTGCCTTGCCAGAGCCGGTATGGCAAACCCGCGAACACGTCGAACCGCACACACCTTTGCAGCTGCAAATCGCCGCGATCTGGCGCGAGGTGCTTGGCCTGCCACGCATCGGCCTGCGCGATGACTTTTTCGCACTCGGCGGGCACTCGTTGCTGGCCACGCAAATCATCTCCCGCACCCGCCAGGCCTGCGACGTCGAACTGCCCCTGCGCACGCTGTTCGAAGCCAGCGAGCTGGGCGATTTTGCCCAGCAGGTCGGGCTGATGCAGGCGGCGGGCCAGCGCAACCAACAGACTGCCATCGCCAAAGTCGACCGCAGCCAGCCGGTCCCCTTGTCCTATTCCCAGCAGCGCATGTGGTTCCTCTGGCAGATGGAACCGGACAGCCCGGCCTACAACGTCGGCGGCATGGCGCGCCTGCGTGGGGTACTGGATGTGGGGCGTTTCGAGGCCGCCTTGCAGGCCTTGATCATGCGTCACGAAACCCTGCGCACCACCTTCCCAAGTGTCGATGGTGTGGCCTGTCAGAAGGTCTCGGCGCAAACCGGCGTGCGCATGGACTGGCAGGATTTCTCCGCGCTGAATGAGCCGCAGCGCCAGCAGCGTTTGCAGCAACTGGCCGATGTCGAGGCGCACACGCCGTTCAACCTGGAAACCGGGCCGCTGTTGCGCGCCTGCCTGGTCAAGGCCGGCGAGCAGGAACATTACCTGGTGCTGACCCTGCACCATATCGTCACCGAAGGCTGGGCAATGGACATCTTTGCCCGTGAACTCAGCGCCTTGTACGAAGCCTTTATCGACGAGCGCGACTCACCGCTGCCAGCGTTGCCGGTGCAGTACCTCGACTATAGCGTGTGGCAACGCCAGTGGATGGAAGCCGGTGAGCGCCAGCGTCAGCTGGACTACTGGACCGCCCAACTGGGCAACGAACACCCATTGCTGGAACTGCCCGGCGACCGTCCGCGGCCACCGGTGCAAAGCCACCGGGGCGAGCTGTACCGGTTTGATTTGAGCGATGAGCTGGCCGCCCGCGTGCGTGCCTTCAACGCCCAGCATGGCCTCACGCTGTTCATGACCATGACCGCGACCCTGGCAGTGTTGCTCTACCGCTACAGCGGCCAGACCGACCTGCGCATCGGCGCGCCAGTGGCCAACCGTATCCGCCCGGAAAGCGAAGGCTTGATTGGCGCGTTCCTCAATACCCAGGTGCTGCGTTGCCAGCTCAATGGGCAGATGCAGGTCAGCGAGTTGTTCGAGCAGGTGCGCCATACCGTGATCGAGGGCCAGTCCCACCAGGACCTGCCGTTCGACCATCTGGTGGAAGCCCTGCAACCGCCGCGCAGCGCGGCGTACAACCCGTTGTTCCAGGTGATGTGCAACGTGCAGCGCTGGGAATTCCAGCAAAGCCGCCAACTGGCTGGCATGACCGTGGAGTACCTGGCCAACGATGCGCGGGCGACCAAGTTCGACCTCAACCTGGAAGTCACCGACCTCGACCATCGCCTGGGTTGCTGCCTGACCTACAGCACCGACCTGTTCGACGAGCCGCGTATCGCGCGCATGGCCGAGCATTGGCGCAACCTGCTCGAAGCGTTGGTCGCCGATCCCGGCCAGCGCCTCAGCGAATTGCCGTTGCTGAGCGCAGATGAACAACGCGCCTTGCAAGACAGCCTGGGGGTGGAGAAGGGCGAGCATCGCCTCGACCAGTGCATCCATCAACTGTTCAGCCAGCAGGCCAGCCAGCGGCCGGATGCCCCGGCGCTGACCTTTGCCGGTGTGACCCTCTCGTATGCGCAACTGGATGAGCGCGCCAACCGCCTGGCCTGGATGCTGCGCGAGCGTGGCGTGGGCCCGCAGATGCGCGTGGGCCTGGCGCTGCCGCGTTCGCTGGAAATGGTCGTCGGTTTGCTGGCGATCCTCAAGGCCGGCGGTGCCTATGTGCCGTTGGACCCGGAATACCCGCTGGACCGCCTGCATTACATGATCGAAGACAGTGACATCGGCCTGCTGCTCAGTGATGCGGCGCTGTTCGAAGCTCTTGGTGAGTTGCCGGCGACGGTGGCGTGCTGGTGCCTGGAGGATGACTCGCCGGTGCTGGCGAATTACCCCGCCGAAGCGCTGCCGTTCGTGAGTCTGGCACAACACCAGGCGTACCTCATCTACACCTCGGGCTCCACGGGCAAGCCCAAAGGTGTGGTGGTGTCCCACGGTGAGATCGCCATGCATTGCCAGGCGGTGATCGAGCGCTTTGATATGCGCCCGGATGACTGCGAGCTGCACTTTTACTCGATCAACTTCGATGCTGCCACCGAGCGTTTACTGGTGCCGCTGCTGTGCGGGGCGCGGGTGGTATTGCGCGCCCAGGGCCAGTGGGATGCGGAGGAAATCTGCGCGCTGATCCGTACCCATCGCATCAATGTGCTCGGTTTCACCCCGAGCTACGGCAGCCAGTTGGCGCAGTGGCTGGCGACCCAGCAACAGACGCTGCCGGTGCGCATGTGCATCACCGGTGGCGAAGCCTTGACCGGCGAACACCTGCAACGCATCCGCGCAGCGTTCACGCCCCAGTTGTTCTTCAACGCCTACGGCCCCACCGAAACCGTGGTGATGCCCCTGGCCAGCCTGGCGCCCGAGCAGTTGGAGGAGGGCGCTGGCAGCGTGCCGATCGGCAGCATCGTCGGCGAGCGCGTGGCCTACATTCTCGACGCCGACCTGGCGCTGGTGCCCCAGGGCGCCAGCGGTGAGCTGTACATCGGCGGCGCCGGCCTGGCCCAGGGTTATCACCAGCGGCCGGGGATGACGGCGGAGCGCTTTGTCGCAGACCCGTTTGCTGGCAAGGGCGGGCGCCTGTACCGCACAGGCGACTTGGTACGCCAACGCGCCGATGGCCTGGTGGAGTACCTGGGGCGCATCGACCATCAGGTGAAGATCCGCGGTTTTCGCATCGAGCTGGGCGAAATCGAAACGCGCTTGCTCGAACATGACGCTGTGCGCGAAGCGGTGGTGCTGGCACTGGATGCGCCGAGCGGCAAGCAATTGGTGGCGTACCTGGTCAGCGATGCCGAGCACGCCGCCTTGCGCGACGCGTTGAAGGCGCACCTCAAGGCGCAACTACCGGACTACATGGTGCCCGCGCATCTGATCGTGCTGCAGAGCATGCCGCTGACCGCCAACGGCAAGCTCGACCGCCGCGCCTTGCCTGAGCCCGACCCAGAGGCCAATCGCCAAGCCTACGTGGCGCCGCGCAGCGAGCTGGAACACAGCCTGGCCGCCATCTGGTGCGCGGTGCTGAACGTGGAGCAAGTGGGCCTCGACGATAACTTCTTTGAACTGGGCGGCGACTCGATTCTGTCGATCCAGGTGGTGAGCCGGGCGCGCCAGGCCGGCATTCATTTCAGCCCCCGTGACCTGTTCCAGCACCAGACCGTACAGAGCCTGGCTGCCGTGGCGACTCGCTCGGAGCTCATTATCGCCGAGCAAGGATTGCTGACCGGCCCCTCGGGCCTCACGCCGATCCAGCACTGGTTCTTCGACACCGATATCCCGGCGCGCCAGCACTGGAACCAGGCGTTGGTGCTCAAGCCACTGCAACTGCTCGATGCCCATCGCCTGGAGCAAGCGCTGCTGGCGGTGCTGGAACACCACGACGCGCTGCGTTTGAGCTTTACCCCGCGCGATGCGCAATGGCATGCCGAACACCTGGGCGTGCCGGAAGGCGGCGTGCTGCTGCAGGCGCAGGTGCGCGACATGCAGGCGTGCACGGCGTTGTTCACCGACACTCAGCGCAGCCTCGACCTGGCACAGGGGCCGCTGCTGCGCGCCTTGCTGGTGGACGGGCCGCAAGGCCAGCAGCGCTTGCTGATCGCCATCCATCACCTGGTGGTGGACGGCGTGTCGTGGCGCGTCCTGCTGGAAGACTTGCAAAATGTTTATCGCCAACTCAGTGAAGGCCAGTCCGTCAGCCTGCCGGCCAAAACCAGCGCGCTGCGCGATTGGGCTGCGCGCTTGCAAGCCTATGCCCATAGTGAGTCCTTGCGCGAAGAGTTGAGCCTGTGGCAAGCGCAACTAGCTGGCCCCACCGTGGCCTTGCCAGTACAGCGTCCCCAAGGCGCACGGCGCCATAGCGATGCCGAAACGGTCAGCGTGCGCCTGGATGCCGAGCGCACCCGGCAGTTGCTGCAACAGGCGCCGAGTGCCTATCGCACCCAGGTCAACGACCTGTTGCTGACCGCCCTGGCCCGCGTGCTGTGCCGCTGGAGCGGGCAGGCCTCGGCACTGATCCAACTGGAAGGCCATGGCCGCGAAACCTTGTTCGATGATATCGACCTGACCCGCAGCGTGGGCTGGTTCACCAGTGCCTATCCGTTGCGTCTGACGCCGCAGGCCGAGCAGGGCGACTCGATCAAGGCGATCAAGGAGCAATTGCGCGGCGTGCCCCATAAAGGCTTGGGCTATGGCGTACTGCGTTACCTGGCCGAAGACCTGTGCAAGCAGAGCATGGCCGCATTGCCGAGCGCGCAGGTCACCTTCAACTACCTGGGTCAGTTCGACCAGAGCTTTGGCACTGACGCGCTGTTCCACCCGCTGGAGGAATCCGCCGGCCTGGCCCATGACCCGGATGCGCCGTTGCCCAATGAACTGAGCATCGACAGCCAGGTCTACGGCGGCGAGCTGGTGCTACGCTGGACGTTCAGCCGTGAGCGGCATGATCAGCAGGTGATTCGCGATCTGGCCGAGGCCTACCTGGGCGAATTGCACAGCCTTATCGCCCATTGCCTGCAGGACGATGCCGGTGGCCTCACGCCGTCCGACTTCCCCCTGGCGCGCCTGACCCAGGTGCAACTGGACGCCTTGCCGGTACCGGCCAGCGCCATCGAAGACGTCTACCCGCTGACCCCGATGCAGGAGGGCTTGCTGCTGCACACCCTGCTGGAGCCCGGCACTGGCCTGTATTACATGCAGGACCGCTACCGCATCAACAGCGCCCTGGACCCGGAGCGTTTTGCACAGGCCTGGCAAGCGGTGATCGCCCGCCACGAAGCCTTGCGCGCCTCGTTCTGCTGGAACGTCGGCGAAGACATGCTGCAAGTGATCCACAAGCCCGGCAGTACGCCGATCGAGTACCTGGACTGGAGCGCCGACCCGCAGGATCAGCAGGAGCCGCGTCTGCAAGCCTTGCTCAAGGCCGAGCGCGAAGCCGGTTTTGACCTGCTCAACCAGGCGCCTTTCCACTTGCGCCTGATTCGCGTGGGCGAGGCGCGCTACTGGTTCATGATGAGCAACCACCACATCCTGATCGATGCCTGGTGCCGTTCGCTGCTGATGAATGACTTCTTCGATATCTACACAGCCCTGGGCGAAGGCCGCGATGCGCAACTGGCGACGCCGCCGCGCTATCGCGACTACATTGCCTGGCTGCAACGCCAGGACCTCAACGAGGCGCGCCAGTGGTGGCAGCAAAACTTGCAAGGCTTCGAGCGCGCCACGCCGATCCCGAGTGACCGCCCGTTCCTGCGCGAACACGCCGGTGGCAGTGGCGGCATGGTGGTGGGCGACTGCTACACCCGCCTGGATGCCCGCGACGGTGCGCAACTGCGCGAACTGGCCCAGGCGCATCAGCTCACCGTCAACACCTTCGCCCAGGCGGCGTGGGCCTTGGTGCTGCGGCGTTTGAGTGGCGATCGCGACGTGCTGTTCGGCGTCACCGTGGCCGGGCGCCCGGTGGACATGCCCGAGATGCAACGCACCGTGGGGCTGTTTATCAACAGTATCGCGCTGCGGGTGAAACTGCCCGAGGACGGCCAGACGTGCAGCGTGCGCCAGTGGTTGAGCGCCTTGCTCGACAGCAATATGCAACTGCGCGAGTACGAATACCTTCCGTTGGTGACGATCCAGGAACACAGCGAATTGCCCAAAGGCCAGCCGCTGTTCGACAGCCTGTTTGTGTTTGAGAACGCGCCAGTGGAAGTCTCGGTGCTGGACCGTGCACAAAGCCTGAACGCCACCTCGGATTCCGGGCGTACCCACACCAACTTCCCGCTGACGGCGGTGTGCTACCCCGGCGATGACCTCGGTTTGCACCTGTCCTACGACCAGCGTTATTTCGACGAAAGCACCGTGCAAGGCATGCTCGCTGAGTTCAAGCGCCTGTTGCTGGCGCTGGTGCAGGGCTTCCATGGCGACATGGCCGAGCTGGCGCTGATTGGCGAGCAGGAACGTGAATTCCTGGTGGCGGGCTGTAACCAGAGTGAGCGAGCCTATCCGCTGGAGACGAGCTACATCGAGCTGTTCGAGGCCCAGGTGGCAGAGCATCCGCAGCGCATCGCCGCCAGTTGCCTGGACCAGCAATGGAGCTACGACGAACTGAACCGCCGCAGTAACGGCCTGGGCCACGCGTTGATTGCGGCCGGTGTGGGCCTGGACCAACCGGTGGCGTTGCTGGCTGAACGTGGGTTGGACTTGCTCGGCATGATCATCGGCAGCTTCAAGGCCGGTGCCGGTTACCTGCCGCTGGACCCAGGGCTGCCCGGCCCGCGCCTGAGCCGCATCATCGACATGAGCCGCACGCCGCTGCTGGTTTGCACCGAGGCGTGCCGCGAGCAGGCCGTCGAGTTGCTCGAAGGTGTCGATTGCCAGTTGCTGGTGTGGGAGGAAATTCCCGCCCGTGGTGAAAACCCAGGTGTCTACAGTGGCCCGGACAACCTTGCTTACGTGATCTACACCTCAGGCTCCACCGGCTTGCCCAAGGGTGTGATGGTGGAACAGCGCGGCATGCTCAATAACCAATTGAGCAAGGTACCGTACCTGAACCTGAGCGATGCCGATGTGATCGCCCAGACCGCGTCGCAAAGCTTCGATATTTCTGTGTGGCAGTTCCTCGCCGCGCCGCTGTTTGGCGCGCGTGTGGACATTGTGCCCAATACCATCGCCCATGATCCGCAAGGGTTGCTGGCCCACGTTCAAGCACAGGGCATCACCGTGCTGGAGAGTGTGCCGTCGCTGATCCAGGGCATGCTGGCCCAGGAGCGTATCAGCCTCGAGGGCCTGCGCTGGATGTTGCCGACCGGGGAGGCCATGCCACCTGAGCTGGCCCATCAGTGGCTGCTGCGTTACCCGCAGATTGGCCTGGTGAATGCTTACGGCCCGGCGGAATGCTCCGATGATGTGGCGTTCTTCCGCGTCGATCTGGCGTCGACCCGTGGCACTTACCTGCCGATTGGTACGCCGACCGACAACAACCGCTTGTACCTGCTGGACGGCGCTTTAGAGCTGGTGCCTCAAGGGGCGGTGGGCGAGTTGTGCGTCGCCGGCACCGGTGTCGGTCGTGGCTATGTCAGCGATCCGCTGCGCACCTCCCAGGTGTTTGTACCCAATCCCTTTGGCGCGCCTGGTGAGCGCCTCTACCGTACCGGCGACCTGGCACGGCGTCGCAGCGATGGGGTGCTGGAGTATGTCGGGCGTATCGACCACCAGGTGAAGATTCGCGGCTACCGCATCGAACTGGGTGAAATCGAAGCGCGCCTGCATGAACAACCCCTCGTGCGCGACGCGGCGGTGGGTGTGCAAGAGGGGGCCAATGGCAAACATCTGGTCGGCTACCTGGTGGCCGCCGATGCCACGCTGGAACCGAGTGAACAGCTGGAGCGCGTCAAGCAACGCCTGCGTACCGAACTGCCGGAATACATGGTGCCACTGCATTGGCTATGGCTTGACCGCCTGCCCCTGAATGCCAACGGCAAGCTCGACCGCAAGGCCCTGCCGGCCCTGGAGATCGGCCAGTTGCACAATCAGGACTATGTGGCGCCGCGCACTGAACTGGAAACTACGTTGGCGGGTATCTGGGCCGAGGTGCTGAAGGTCGAGCGGGTCGGGGTGCAGGACAACTTCTTCGAACTGGGCGGGCACTCGCTGCTGGCCACGCAGATTGCCTCGCGGGTGCAGAAGACACTGCAGCGCGATGTGCCGTTGCGGGCGATGTTCGAGTGCAGCACCGTGGCGGAGTTGGCCGAGTATATCGAGGGGGTGGCGGGCAATGAGATCAGTGCCGAGAAGGTGGATCGGTTGAGCGATTTGATGGCGGAGTTGGAGGGGCTTTGATCTTCGTTGTCTGTCAGGGCCTCATTGCAGCATAGGCATCTACACAGCTGGACCTGTGGCGAGGGAGCTTGCTCCCGTGACGGCCTGGCAGCCGACGCTGATCGAGCTGGTGCACCGCGATCCAAATGTGGGAGCTGGCTTGCCTGCGATGGCGGCCTGACAGCCGACGCAGTTATACCGAGTACATATCCATTCCTGCGGTAACGGCCACTTAGGGTTCCGCTTTTACAGCGGCTCACTTTTGAAAAGCGCAAAAGTAAGCAAAACGCTCTTGCCCCACTACTCGGCACCTCGCTTAGGCTCGGTGTGCCCGAACACAGGCTTGAATCCGTGGGCCGCCGCCACGCGCCATCCATGGCGCGGGGCGGCTAACCCGGCGTCCTGCCGGGTTACCCACGAATTCAAGCCAGCGTTCGGCCAGCGTGGTTTAACGGGGCGCCTGAGATCAAGATCAAAAGCAGATCAAGAGCGACTCGCTTCGCATCGTGGTTACCGTCTGCTGTTACAACCCACAAAGTTGTGTAGATACCTATGCTCATCGCAGGCAAGCCAGCTCGCACATTGGATCGCGGGGCATCAGTTATATCTGTGTCGGCTGCCAGGCCGTCACGGGAGCAAGCTCCCTCGCCACAGATTTAGCGTCGTGCCGAAGTTGTGTAGATACCTATGCTCATCGCAGGCAAGCCAGCTCCCATATTTTGAGTTGCGAATACATTCAAATGTGGGAGCTGGCTTGCCCGCGATGGCGGCGCTTATTTTGGCCCGAGAATTTTCACTAACTTATCCGGCGAAGGCGCCCCTTGCTGCTGCTGCAACCCACCCTTGTCATCCAGATAGAAGATCGCCGGCGTCGCCGACAACTCCAGTTCATCCATCAGCTTCATATTGGCATCAAGCTTGGCCTCGACCTCGGCCGGGATCTTTTCCAGCGCCTTGAGCTTGCTGCCCTTGCCGGCGGCTTCGTGTTCTTGCAGGGCTTTTTGCGGGTCTTTGGCGGCGAGCAGGGCGGCGGATTTGCCTGGGCTGTCTTCGCGGATGATGCCGACCATGATGTGGCGCAACTGCACCTTGCCGGCCTTCACCCACGGGCGGGCCTGTTCCCAGAACATGTTGCAGTACGGGCAGTTGGGGTCGCTGAACAGGTAGACGGTGCGCGGGGCGTTTTTATCGCCGTCCTGGATCCAGCTGCTGTTTTCCATCTTGGCCCAGACTTCCTTGGCCATCGGCGCGTACACCAGTTTTTCCAGGGGCGCGGTGCTCAGGTCATTGCCTTGGGCGTCGTACAGGTTGCCCGCGATCACGTGCTTGCCGTCGGCGGTCAGGTACAGGGCCATGCCACGGTTCTGGTACTGGGCGGCGTAGCCGGTGAGGCCGCTGGGGGCATCGAATTTGCCGATGATCTTGGCACCTTTGGCTTCGATCTGTTTGATCGGGGCCGGCAGGTCTTCGGCCTGGGCCAGCGTAGCGGCTAGCGTCAAAGGCAGCAGGGTCAGCAGGTGGCGGAGGCGAGGCATGTCGGTTTCCTTGTCGTGGTGTTGTCGAAGGGTTCCATGGCACGGGCCAGGCTGGCTTCGGAGAGTTCGCCCAAGTGGCTGTTGATCAGGCGCCCATCGGCTTGGTAGAACAACGTGGTCGGCAGCGCCATGGAACCCACAGCCTGGCCGAGGCGGCCGCTGGCGTCGAACAGCACGTTGTCGAGGTTCAGGCCCTGGGTGGCCAGGTAAGTGCTGACGCTCTGCATGCTTTCGGCCTGGTTGACGAACAGGAAGGTCACATCGGGGCGCATGCGCTGGGCGTTTTCCAGCACCGGCATTTCGCGTCGGCATGGCGGGCACCAGGTGGCCCAGAGGTTGATCACCAACGGGCCGCCTTGATAATCCGCCAGTTGCACCACCTCGCCATTGGCATTGCGCAGGGTGATATCCGGCAGGCGCGTGCCTTTTTCGTACAGACTGAGGGACAGGCTGGTCATGCCCCAGAACACCAGGCCGGTGATCACCCCGGCGCTGAGCGGCTTGCGCAGGGCAGGGCGACGCCAGCCGTAGACCAGCGCGCCGAGGATCAGCGCGATGATCCCGGGCCAGGCGAGAAAGCCGCCGTCACGCAGGTCGACCATCTCCACCCAGTCGTGGCTGTAATAACTCCAGTACATCAGCACAAAGCTGACGCGGGCGGCGAGCAGGCCCAGCAGAAACAGGCTGAACAGCACCGACTCCGGGTTTTCGCCGCCGCGCTTGGCCACGCGCCAGCCCACCAGGGTGGCGAGAATCAGCGCGCTGATCAGCAGCAGGTGATTCAGGGCGATGGCGAAGGTGCCGATGGTGAGGGTCAGCATCAGAGAGCGTCCCGCGTCTGGGTCCAGCGTTGCAGGAAGGCGGCGGCGTCTACTTCGCCGGTGATGCGTTGGGCGCGGCGTTCTTCACCGTCCGGGCCGATCCACACGAAGCTCGGTGGCCCTGGCACTTTGTAGCGGCCCAGCAGCTCGCGGCTGGCGGCGTTGTCGGCGGTGACGTCCAGGCGTAACAGGCGCACGTCTTTGAGCGCGTCCATCACCTCGGGTTTGCCGAACACCTGTTTCTCCATGATCTTGCACGACACGCACCAGTCGGCGTAGTAGTCCAGCAGCACCCATTGGCCCTGGGCCTTGGCACTGTCGAGCTGGCTTTGCAGCACGGCCGGGTCGTTGATCGTGGTGAAGGCATCGTGGGCGCTCGGTGCACCGGCGACCTTTGAGCCACTGTAAACCTTCAAGGGTTGCCACAGCTCATCGCTGCCACCGGCCGCCCCCACCACCAGCACCGCGCCCCACAGACCCAGCACCAGGGAACCAGCGCCGAATACCTTGGCCGCCAGGCCGGACTCACGGGCCAGCGCCCAGCCACAGTACGCCATCACCAGCGCCAAGGCGCCCCACAGGCCGATCCACAGGCTGTCGCCGACCACCGGGCGAATCATCAGCACCGCGGTGCCCAGGAACAGGAAGCCGAAGATGCCCTTGAGCACGTTCATCCAGGTGCCCGGCTTGGGCAGGAAGCGATTGCCCACAGTCACCAGCAGCAACAGCGGGATGCCGATACCGATGCCCATGGCAAACAGGATCAGCCCCCCGTGCAGCGCATTGCCGCTCTGGGCGATGTACAGCAGGGCGCCAGCCAGGGGCGCGGTCATGCACGGCCCCACCAGCAGGCCGGACAACGCGCCGAGCACACCGGCACCTACCAGGCTGCCACCGCTTTGCTGGCGGCTGACGTTATCGAGGCGGTCGCGCAGGAAGGCGGGCAGTTGCAGTTCAAAGAAGCCGAACATCGGCAGGGCGAGCAGCACGAACAACGCCGCAAAGCTGCCGAGGATCCACGGGGTTTGCAGTAACGCCGCCAGGTTGGCGCCGAGCAACGCGGCCATCACCCCCAGGGCGGCATACACCAGCGCCATGCACACCACGTAGCTGCCGGCCAGGGCAAAGCCGCGACGCGGGCTGGCGCCGCTACCGACCACCAGGCCAGCGAGGATCGGCAGCATCGGCAACGAGCAGGGCGCAAACGCCAACAGCAGGCCCAGGCCGAAGAACACCAGCAGGCTCCACCCCAGGCTGCGCTGCTGCAGGCCGCTGGCCAGGCTTTGATCCTGGGCTTGCGCGGTCGCGGCGACGGCCGGGTTGCCGCCCAGGTCCACGGTGATCGACTGCGGCGGATAGCACAGGCCCGCATCGGCGCAGCCCTGCCAGCCGAGCTTGACCTGGCCGGTGGTGCCAGCGGGGATCTTCACTTCCAGGCCCTGGCGATACACCTGTTGTTCACCAAAGAACTCGTCGCTATGGGCTTCACCCTCGGGCAGCACGGGTTTTTCGGCCAGGCCGTCGAACTTCATGCGCTGCTGGTACAGGTAGTAACCGTCGGCAATCTGCCAAAACAGCTGGGTTTCGCCGCTTTCAAGACGTTCGGAGGTAAAGGCGAAGGCTTTGCCTACCGGGAGGAAGTCGGGTTTGGTTTCGAAGGGGCTGCCCGGCGCTGCCTGGGCGAATCCCGCGAACAACACCAGCAGAAAGGTAAACAGATGCCGCATGGTCAAGCCTTAGTTCGATGCAAGTGAGGCACACAATGTGTGGCGTTGATTAACCGATGATTAACCGCCGCTATTCTAGAGCGTAGGGATTGTCCGGTGTTGCGAACTTTAGCGGCATAATGCGCGCTTAATCCGTGGCTTTTCTAATCGCGCCATCTTTCATGAAGGGTTAACCATGCACGTACTGGTCTGTGAAGACGACGAACTGATCGCCAGTGGCATCGTGGCCGGCCTGACCGCCCAGGGCTTTACCGTGGAGCGCGTGGCCACGGCCTCGGCGGCGCGGGCGATGCTCAAGGCCGCGGCCTTCGACATCATGGTGCTCGACCTTGGCCTGCCCGACGAAGACGGCCTCAAGCTGCTGCAACAACAGCGCAGCCAGGGGTTGGACATTCCGGTGCTGATCCTCACCGCGCGGGACTCGGTGACCAACCGCGTCGATGGCTTGCAAGCCGGCGCCGACGATTACCTGCTCAAGCCCTTCGACTTGCGTGAACTCGCCGCTCGCCTGCAAACCCTGTTGCGCCGGGTGGCGGGGCGCAGCGTCAACCTGATCGAACATGGGCGCCTGGCCTACGACCCCAGCAGCCGCGAGACCTTCCTCGGCGGCCAGCCGGTGGATCTGTCCCGGCGTGAACAGGCGTTGTTGCAGGCACTGTTGCACAACAAGGGCCGCGTACTGTCCAGCGAACAGCTCAAGGACAGCGTCTACGGCTTCAGCGACGAACTGGAAAGCAACGCCCTCAACGTGCATATCCACCACCTGCGGCGCAAGTTGGGCAATGGCATCGTCGAAACCGTCAGGGGGCTGGGCTATCGCCTGGGCACGGCTGATGGGGGAGAAAACACTCCGTGATGAGCTTGCGTCTGCGCCTGACGTTCAAGCTGGGCGCCGCTTTTGTACTGATCTGGGTGCTGGCGGCCGCCTGGATGCTCAACGATTTGCGCAACCAGATGATGTTTTCCCTCGACCAGCGCCTGGTGGCTTCGGCGCGCATGGTAGCCGGGCTCACCGAGCAGATGCCGGGCCTGGCCAGCGTCAGCGGTGGCGCGCATTTGCGTACCGAACAACTGAATGTGCCGGGCGGCATGGCCTGCCAGGTCAGTTCGTTGCGCGGCGAGATCCTGGCGCGCAGCCATACCACGCCGGAGGAAGGGCTGGAGTCGCGCCGCAGCGGTTTTCGCGACCAGATCATCGACGGCGTGGGCTGGCGCAGCTTTACCCTGTCCCGTGGCGACTTGCTGATCACCACCGCCGACCGCCAGGTGGAGCGTGAAGCCCTCAACCTGTCGATCCTGCTGGCGGCGTCGGTGCCGGTCGGCGTGGCATTGCTGGGCTGCCTGTGCCTGCTGTGGCTGGGCATTGGCCAGAGCCTGGTGCCGCTCAACCGTATGCGGGATGCCCTGATGCGGCGCAGTGTCGACTCCCTCGAGCCTCTGCAGATTCACCCTCTGCCCAGTGAACTCAAGCCGTTGCTCGACACCCAGAACCAACTGCTGCAGCGCATCGCCAAGACCATCGAGCGCGAACGTCGCCTGACCGGTGACGCCGCCCATGAACTGCGCAGCCCGTTGACCGCGATCAAGACCCACCTGCAAGTCGCGCGCATGACCGAGGGCGCGGCCCGCGACCAGTCCCTGGCGCACGCCGAGGAGGGCGCCGATCGCTTGCATCGCACCCTGGAGCAACTGTTGTTGCTGGCGCGGGTGGAGGGCAGCCTGTCGTTTGACGATGGCCTGCAGTCCAGTGCCGAGGAAGTCGCCCGGTTGGCGATCCAGGATGCCAACGCCGGCGACAATTCACGCATTGATCTGATCCTGGCGCCGGATCTTTCCCCTGTTCCAGTGGCAATGCCTGTGGGCCTTGCCGTCGCGGCCTTGCGTAACCTGCTGGACAACGCCTTGCGCCATACCCCGGCCGATACCCGCGTGGAACTGCAGGTGTTTTCTACCCCGGATAACGTGGTGTTCCGCGTGCGTGACCATGGCCAGCAGATCTCCAGCGAAGACCTGCAATACCTCACCCAACGCTTCTGGCGCAATGGCAGCAGCGAAGGCTGTGGCCTGGGCCTGGCGATTGTCCAGGCGATCGTGCAGCGCTGTTCCTGCTCGTTGCACTTCGACAGCCAGCCCGATGGTATGCGGGTCGACCTGGGCATGCCGTTGCGGCGCTGAGCAGTCCTATTCACGTGGCAAATAATTACCGCCCGCCTGAGGCTCAAGCCTTCAGGATGGCGGTAATTTTTTTGCGCTTGAACGGGCCGAATGAGTCGGCCTGAATTGAAAAGGACTGTTCTTATGTTGGTGATCGACACCAGTTTCCCCGCCAGGGATTTCAACGACCGCCGTGGCGAATCCGTGCAGCAGGTGCTTGTGCACTACACGGCCGCGCCCTTTGCTTCCTCGCTACGCACCCTCACCCAAGATGGCGTCAGCGCCCACTATCTGCTGCCCGACCCCGCTGAACCCAGCTACCGCGCTGCCGGTTATGAAGAGCTGCGGGTGTTTCGCCTGGTGGACGAGGACCAGCGCGCCTGGCACGCAGGCGTGAGCTATTGGGCGGGGAAGGCCGATCTCAACAGCCGCTCGGTGGGCATTGAAATCGTCAACCTGGCGCGGGATGAAGCGGGGGTCTTTACCTTTCCGGAGTACGCACCGGCACAGATTGACCTACTGATTGAATTGCTTCGCGACCTGCTGGAGCGCTATCCACAGGTGGGCCCCACTGACTGGCTCGGGCATTCGGACGTGGCCTACTGGCGCAAGAGCGACCCTGGGCCTCGGTTGCCCTGGCGTGTGCTGCATGAGGCCGGCATCGGGGCCTGGTTTGATGAATCGAGCCGGGCGATGTACCAGCGCCGCTTTTGTCTCGGCTTGCCGCCGGAGGTCGAAGTGGAGCGGGCGTTTCAGCGTTATGGCTACAAGCCCGCGCAGAATCGCCGGGCCTTTGAACAGCGCACCCGGGCGTTCCAGATGCACTTTCGGCCACGGGATTATTGTGGATTCCTGGATGCAGAGACGTGCGCGATCTTGTATGCCCTGAACGAAAAGTACCGCGGGATTTAATACCGAGCACTGTTCAAATGTAGGAGCGAGCTTGCTCGCGAAAAACGTCAACGATACCGCGGGCTTTCTGGATAAACGCGGCGCCGGGGAGTTTTTCGCGAGCAAGCTCGCTCCTACAATTGGATCTTCATTCATCAGTTAACAACCCTCGTCCCCTAAATCCTTTTCACGCTGAAGCGTCTCCACAACAGGAAATCCGTGCGCATGCCCTTGGGCCAGACGCCAACGGATCGGCAGTTTGGTCACGATCATCAGCGTATTGAGGGATCCACAGATGTCAGTCGCTACCAGCCGTATCGAAGACGCCCCGGTGCAGGCCGCGGAAACGCTCTATCAGTTTGACGAAAGCCCGCTGCTGGCCCGCCAGCGCCAGCAGGAATCCAACGCCCGCAGCTACCCACGGCGCATCCCCCTGGCACTCAAACGCGCCAAGGGCATTTACGTGGAGGACGTGGAGGGGCGGCGGTTTATCGACTGCCTGGCCGGCGCCGGAACCCTGGCGCTGGGGCATAACCACCCGGTTGTGATCCAGGCCATCCAGCAAGTGCTGAGCGACGAACTGCCCCTGCATACCCTGGACCTGACCACGCCGGTCAAGGATCAATTCGTGCAGGACCTGTTCGGTTTGCTCCCGTCGGAACTGGCGCGAGAAGCGAAAATCCAGTTCTGCGGCCCCACCGGCACTGATGCGGTGGAAGCCGCGTTGAAGCTGGTGCGCACTGCTACCGGGCGCAGCACCGTGCTGTCGTTCCAGGGCGGCTATCACGGCATGAGCCAGGGCGCGCTGAGTTTGATGGGCAGCCTGGGGCCAAAGAAACCCTTGGGCGCCTTGCTCGGCAATGGCGTGCAATTCCTGCCATTCCCGTATGACTACCGTTGCCCGTTTGGGCTGGGTGGCGCCGAAGGTGTGCGGGTCAACCTGCATTACCTGGAAAACCTGCTCAACGACCCGGAAGCCGGCGTGCTGTTGCCAGCGGCGGTGATTGTCGAAGTGGTCCAGGGTGAGGGCGGCGTAATCCCGGCGGACCTCGACTGGCTGCGTGGCCTGCGCCGTATCACCGCGCAAGCGGGGGTGGCGCTGATCGTCGATGAGATCCAGAGCGGTTTTGGGCGTACCGGCAAAATGTTTGCCTTCGAACACGCCGGCATCATTCCGGACGTGGTGGTCATGTCCAAGGCGATTGGCGGCAGCCTGCCGTTGGCGGTGGTGGTGTATCGCGACTGGCTCGACACCTGGCTGCCGGGCGCCCATGCCGGGACGTTCCGCGGCAACCAGATGGCGATGGCGGCGGGCTCGGCGGTGATGCGCTACCTCAAGGATCACGACCTGGCAGGCCATGCGGCGACCATGGGCGAGCGCCTGGGCGAACACCTGCGCATCCTGCAGCGCGACTTCCCGCACCTGGGGGATATCCGTGGGCGTGGGCTGATGCTGGGGGTGGAGCTGGTAGACCCGACTGGCACGCCTGATAGTCAGGGCCACCCACCGGTGCATCGCCAGTTGGCGCCGCTGGTGCAGCGCGAATGCCTCAAGCGCGGGCTGATCCTGGAACTGGGCGGGCGCCATGGCAGTGTGGTGCGTTTCCTGCCACCGCTGGTGATCACCGCTGGCGAAGTCGACCAGGTGGCTGAGATTTTCGGGCGTGCCTTGGCGGCGGCCGTGGCCAGCCTGTAATTTTCCAGGCCCTTGGTACGTTTCTACAGATATCGGTGCTGCGCGTGGTGCGCAGCCAGCCTTTGAGCGACGGAGAACAGCAATGACCTCAGTATTTGACCGCGACGACATCCTCTTTCAGGTAGTGGTCAACCATGAAGAACAGTATTCGATCTGGCCCGACTACAAGGCCGTGCCGGAAGGCTGGCGCACCGTGGGCAAGAGTGGCATGAAGAAGGAATGCCTGGCGTATATCGAGGAAGTGTGGACCGACATGCGGCCGTTGAGCCTGCGCCAGAAAATGGATGGCGCGGCCCTCGCCAACTGATTCACCCCAATACACTGTAGGAGCGAGCTTGCTCGCGAAGAACGCAAGAACGCCGCGTTTACCCTGAATAAACGCGGCGTTCTGAAGTTTTTCGCGAGCAAGCTCGCTCCTACAGGGGGGTATGGGTATAGAGGTAATCCGTCGCCAACGACGCCAGCGTCCTCACGCCTACCACCAACGCCGACTCATCCACAAAGAACCCTGGGTTGTGATTCGGCGCCGCCTTGCTCATGTCCTGATCCCTTGGGGTCACCCCCAGGAAGACAAACAGCCCCGGCGCCTCCTTGGCATAGAACGAGAAGTCTTCGGCGCCACCCACCAACGGGCCTTGCACCACATCATCCTGAGCCGCCCAGCGCAGGCTCGGCAGCATTTTCTCGGTCAGCGCCGGGTTGTTGATGGTGGGGTCGTACTTCTCGATGATCGTCACTTCGGCCTTGGCGCCACCGCTTTCGGCGATTTTCTCTACGGTTTGACGCACGTCTGCATGCAGCTTCTGGCGGATACCGTAGTCGTAGGAGCGAATGGTGCCGCTCATGTCCACCGACTCGGGGATGATGTTATAGCGGGTGCCACCGTTGATGGTGCCGATGCTCACCACAGAGGGGAATGACGAAATATCGGTACGGCGGCTGACCACGGTCTGCAGGCCGACAATGGTTTGAGCGCCAACGGTGATCGGGTCGATACCGTCCCAGGGGCGGCCGGCGTGGGTCTGTTTGCCGAGGATCCTGATGCGCAGGTCATCGGAGCTGGCCAGGGTTGGGCCCGGGCGGTAGGCGATTTGCCCGGCAGGCACACCGGCCCACACATGCAGGCCAAATACCGCATCGGGCTTGGGCGCTTTCATCACGCCTTCCTGCACCATCATCTTCGCACCCCAGGTGTTCTTGCCGTCGGGGATAAAGTCGCTGGGGCCTTCTTCGGCCGGTTGGAAATAAAACACCACGGTGCCGGGCAGGCGCTCGCGCATCCCGGTGAGAATCTTCGCAGTGCTCAGCAGGATAGCGGTATGGGCGTCGTGGCCGCAGGCGTGCATCACGTCGACTTCTTTGCCCAGGTAGGTGCCCTTGGCTTTGGAGGCGAAGGGCAGGTCGGCCACTTCCTTGACCGGCAGCGCATCCATGTCGGCGCGCAGGGCCACGGTCGGGCCGGGCAGGGCGCCTTTCAAGATGGCGACGACGCCAGTGCGGGCCACCCCGGTCTTCACCTCAAGGCCGAGTTCGCGCAACTGTTTGGCGACCAACTCGGCGGTGCGGGTTTCGGTATTGCCCAGTTCCGGATGGGCGTGGATATCGCGGCGGGTTTCCAACAGGCTGGGTTCGAGGATTTTTGCCTGGGCGGCAATGGTTTCCCGGGCACTGTCCTGGCCGCTGCTGGCGGCGATCACTGCACTGCTCGCGACCGCGCCGAGCAGACCCAAAACCCATTGGTGTGTCAGACCGTTCATTCGCATACCAACCTCTCCTTGCTTATTGTTGTGGATCTTTCTCCTGCACGCTGCCGGCAGTCTGCACCTGCACGCTCAAGCGCGGTGTCGCCAGGTCCAGCCCGGCTTCATCCAGGTGCCGCTTGAGCGACAGGTTGAATGCCCGCGACACTTCCCACTGCTTGATCGGCGCGGTCTTGAAGCGTGCGCGCAGGATCGCGCTGCCGGACTCGAAGCTTTCCACGCCCTGGATCTCCAGCGGCGACCAGATATTGCGGCGTTGCAGCGGGTCGTTGCGCATGGCATGGCCGACCTCGCGCATCAGTTTGATCGCGTCGTCGATTTCCATGTTGTAAGGGATCGCCACGCGGAAGATCGCGTAGCCGAACTCCCGGGAGTAGTTTTTGATGCTCTTGATTTCGCTGAACGGGATGGTGTGCACGATGCCGTCGATATCGCGCAGGCGCACGGTACGGATGGTCAGGCCCTCTACGGTACCGAGGTGGCCGCCGACGTCCACGTAGTCGTCGATGGCCAGGGAGTCTTCGATGATGATGAACAAGCCGGTGATCAAGTCGGCTACCAGCGATTGCGCACCAAAGCCGATGGCGATACCGATCACGCCCGCACCGGCCAGCAGGGGCGTGACGTTCATACCCATGTTCGCCAAGGCCACGATGGCGGCGATGATAAAGATGGTCACGAACAGCACGTTGCGGATCAGCGGCATCATGGTTTGCGCACGCGCGTTGGCCAGGCCTTTGCGCGAACGGGTCAGGGCGTGGTGAATCGCGGTGTCGCTGAGGATCCAGATCAGCCAGGCGAACAACAAGGTCCCACCGAGGCCGAACAGCTTCACGGCTATTTCATGGCCTTCACCTTCGGTAAAGCGAATCATCGACAGGCCCCAGACCCGCAGCCCCAGTTCGATAAATACCAGCCACACCACCAGGTGCACCAGGGTGTAGACAAAGCCTTTGAGGCGTTCGGAGTACAGCGCGTGGCGTTTGTGCCCGCGTTGCGGCTTGAGAGCGTGGCGGCGCACCAGGCCGTTGATCACCATGCACAACACCAGCAGCACCGTGCACAGCAACGACTGGCGCAGGGCGGTGCTGGTGTCGCCGGCCGACAGGAAGGTGGCGAACAGTGAGATACCCACCAGCAGAAGAGCCGGGATGTACCAGAAGGTGCCGATGATCGACAGAGTATCGGTGAGGGCGCGGCGCGT
Source organism: Pseudomonas sp. NBRC 111138 (assembly GCF_001320835.1). Classification (NCBI taxonomy): domain Bacteria; kingdom Pseudomonadati; phylum Pseudomonadota; class Gammaproteobacteria; order Pseudomonadales; family Pseudomonadaceae; genus Pseudomonas; species Pseudomonas sp. NBRC 111138. The sequence continues at coordinate 26,440 of NZ_BCBO01000093.1, forward strand.
CAGTCGGCGCGACAGCGGTTGGTTGCGGATCAGGTGCGCGATGGGCCGGCGGAAACGCAGGATAAACACCCCGGTGGACAACGCCGCCATTACATTGGCCACGGTCGCGGCGGTGTGGGCCAGATGCTGGCCGAGCGCGGCAACCAGGCGCGGGTCGCTCAAGGCTTCGCCGAAGGCGGCAAAACTGCCGATCCACCACAGCGGGCGGAACGCCTGGTGGCGCAGGATATACAAGGCGCGGTGGCGGTGCGGGCCGTCGAGTACGGAGAAGGCAATCACGCAGATTGCCGAGAAACAGGTGCCGACCACCAAGGCATAGGCCAGCACCATGGCCAGGGATTTGCCCAGGGAGGAAGGCAGGGCGTAACTGAGGTAAACCGTAATCACCAAAGCGATCAGCCAGGGGCCCAGCTTGCGCAGGGCAAAGCGCAGCATGTCCCAGGTGCGCGGGTGCTGCGGCAGCTCTTCGGGCAGGCCGAAACGCTCGCGCACCCGATGGCTGAGCCAGATCAGCGCAGCGGCCAGCAGGCTCCATACGGCCAGGATCACGGCAAAACCGAAGATGATCGGCAGCCATTCGCTGGCCGGCAACATCAGGGCGGCCAGTTCATCCTTGGCCAGGTCAACTTCATTGGACCAGCGCCCCAACGGGCTGTCGGCGCCGGAAAACTGCTGCTCAAAGCCCGACAGCGTACTGCCGATCAACCCGAGTACCCCGAGTTCGGCGGCGGGCTGGGCCTTTTGCGTGGCGGCGCGCAGTTTTTTCAGGTCGCTGAGCAACTGGGTGCGTTGCTGGTCGTTTTCCAGGGTTTTGATCACTTCGTCCAGCGACTGCCCCAGGGGCACTTCCGCCTGGGGTTGGGTCTTGCTGGAACCGCCCAGCATCCCGGGCAGGCCCACGGCTTGGGCGGGCATCACTGGCAGCAGCGTGAGCAGGGCGATCAGCAGGTAGCAGGGCAGGGCAAACAGACGGGAGAACACGAGGCGGTCAACCTTGAAAACGACGAATTGACCGAGTGTACGAGGCCGCTATGCCCAATGCGAGCGCATTTGTCACTGCGCCAGTTTGGCGAGGATCTTGTAGAGCACGGTGCCGAGGATCAACAGCATGCCGATCCACATGCCAAACACGCCCAGAGGCTTGTCGCGAAAGTTGAAGCCGACCGCGAGCATGATCATACCGATCACGATGGGGATCAGCATGGCGTGGAATGAGGACATTGAGATCATGGCGAGGGGCGGCCTTGTCGGACTGGAAGTTCTGACAAGTCTAGGCCGGATTGGCAGAAGTGCAGTTGATGTGAGTCAGATAGCCTTATATCTGTTTGGAAACCCATCGCGGGCAAGCCCGCTCCCACACTGAAATGCATTCACAGATCAAATGTGGGAGCGGGCTTGCCCGCGATGGGCGCGCTTCGGTCTCAGGGTAAATCGCGGCTGGCGTAGAACGCCCCCAGCACCTTGACCAGATGCGCCAGGTCATGGCTGCCGCACAGCTCGCGGATCGAGTGCATGGCAAAGGTCGGCAAGCCGATGTCCACGGTGCGCACGCCCAGGTGGCTGGCAGTGATGGGGCCGATGGTCGAGCCGCAGCCCATGTCGCTGCGCACCACGAAGCTTTGCACTGGCACTTCCTGGGCCATGCACAGGTGGCGGAAGAACCCGGCGGTTTCGCTGTTGGTGGCGTAGCGCTGGTTGCTGTTGACCTTGATCACCGGGCCGGCGTTGAGTTTCGGGCCGTGGTTGGCGTCGTGTTTCTCGGCGTAGTTGGGGTGCACACCGTGGGCGTTGTCTGCCGACACCAGCAGGGATTTCTGAATGGTGCGTACGAATTCTTCACCTTCGGGCAGCAGGCGACGCAGGGTCTGTTCCAGCATCGGGCCATCGGCACCGCAGGCCGAGCAGGAGCCGACTTCTTCGTGGTCGTTGCACACCAGCACGCAGGTTTCATCGGTGTCGCTGGTGAGCAAGGCTTGCAAGCCGGCGTAGCACGACAGCAGGTTGTCCAGGCGCGCACCGGCAATGAAGTCGCCATTGAGGCCGATCACGGCAGCACTTTGGGTGTCGTAGAAACTCAGCTCGTAGTCGAGCACCACATCGGCATTCAACCCGTGCTCGCGGGCCAACTGTTCGGTGAGCACGGCGCGAAAATCCACGCGCTCGTCACCGGCAAACTGCGCAAGGATCGGCGGCAGCTCGGTCTGGGCATTGATTGCCCAGCCCTGGTTGGCTTCACGGTTGAGGTGAATGGCCAGGTTGGGAATGATGGCGATCGGCAGTTTGAAGTCGATCAGTTGGCTCTCGACCTTGCCATCGCGGCGGAAGGTAACACGCCCGGCGAGGGACAGGTCGCGGTCGAACCAGGGCGCCAGCAGCGCGCCGCCGTAGACTTCCACGCCCAGTTGCCAGAAGCCGTGGCGTTGCAGCTCCGGCTGGGGCTTGACCCGCAGGCATGGGCTGTCGGTGTGGGCGCCGACCATACGGATACCATCTTGCAGCGGCGATTGGCGGCCGAGCTTGAAGGCGATGATCGAGGAGTCATTGCGGGTCACGTAGTAGCGACCGTTGGCCTCGGTGGCCCAGGTGTCGCGCTCGTCGAGACGCTGGTAGCCGGCCGCCTCCAGGCGTTGGGCCAGGGCGGCAGTGGCATGAAAAGGAGTAGGGGAGGCCTTGAGGAAGTCGATCAGGCCTTGATTCAACGCTTCGCGCATAAATAGCTCCAGACAGCAGTGGCGAGAGTTTAACGTATTGGCCAGATATTTGGAGTGAGCGTGCATGGCCGAGAACCACATCAAACCCTGTGGGAGCTGGCTTGCCTGCGATAGCGGTCTTTCTGTGCCAGATGTATTGGCTGGCACGCCGATATCGCAGGCAAGCCAGCTCCCACATTTGACCGCATCAGCCCTTCAAAAAGGCGCAGGGCACTCGAAACGCAGGCGCTCGCCGCTTTGCGGATGGGTGAAGCTGAGCATGCTTGCATGCAGGCACAGGCGCGGCCACGCGGCCAGGGCTTGTTCATGGGCGTACAAACCATCGCCCAGCAACGGATGCCCAATGGACAACATATGCACACGCAGCTGATGCGAGCGCCCAGTGATGGGTGTCAGCTCTACGCGGCACCAGTCGCCGCAACGCTCCAGCACTTTCCAGAAGGTCAGGGCATGTTTGCCGAACTCATGGTCGACCACGTGGCGGGGCTTGGTCGGCGGGTCATAGCGCAGGGGCAGGTCGATGCTGCCGCTGTCCAGTGCCGGTTGGCCCCAGGCCAGGGCGGTGTAGGCCTTTTCGGTCTCGCGGTCGTGAAACTGGCGGGACAGTTCGCGGTGGGTATCCGCGTCCCGGGCCAGCAGGATGATCCCCGACGTTTCCCAGTCCAGGCGATGGACGATGCGGGCTTCGGGGTAGCCGTTTTCCTGCAGGCGAGTGATCAGGCAGTCCTTGTTGTCGTCGGCGCGACCAGGCACCGAGAGCAGCAGGGTCGGCTTGTTCACCACCAGGACAGCGTCGTCCTGATGCAGGATGTGGATATTGGACAGCGGCATTAAACAGCCTCGTAACAAACGCCAACGGCGGCTCCACTGACGGCCCCCTCACCCTGTAGGAGCGAGGGGGCCGTCAGTGGAGCCGCCGTGGCGACCGCCCGTTCGATCAACGATCGGGCAGGGTGATATTGAGTTCCAGAATCGAGCAGCTGCCGTCATTTTCCAGGGCGACATGCACGTCATCGTTGCCGATATTGACGTACTTGCGGATCACCTCGACCAGTTCCTTCTGCAAGGCTGGCAGGTAATCCGGCGTGCTGCGTTGGCCGCGTTCGTGCGCCACGATGATCTGTAGACGCTCTTTCGCTACCGACGCGGTACTTGGCTTTTTGTTGGCGCGAAAGAAGTCGAGAAATTTCATTGTTTAGTTGCCTCCAAAGATACGCTCGAAGAATCCCTTCTTCTTGACATCGAGGAAGCGGTGTTCCACGGTCTTGCCCAGCAAGCGATCAACTGCATCGCTGTACGCCTGGCCGGCGTCGCTCTGGTCGTCGAGAATCACCGGTACGCCCTGGTTGGATGCCTTCAGGACGGCCTGGGATTCCGGAATCACGCCCAGCAGGGTCACGGCGAGGATTTCCTTCACGTCTTCAACACCCAGCATTTCGCCGTTGTTGACGCGCTCCGGGTTGTAGCGGGTGAGCAGCAGGTGCTCCTTGATCGGGTCCTGGCCTTCTTCGGCGCGCTTGGACTTGCTGGCCAACAGGCCGAGCATGCGGTCCGAGTCACGTACCGAGGAGACTTCCGGGTTGGTTACCACGATGGCTTCGTCGGCGAAGTACATCGCCAGGTGAGCACCGGTTTCGATACCGGCCGGAGAATCGCAGACCACGTATTCGAAGGTTTCCTTGAGCTCGGCGAGGACTTTGCCGACGCCTTCTTTGGTCAGCGCGTCTTTGTCACGGGTCTGGCTGGCAGCCAGCACGTACAGGTTCTCAAGGCGCTTGTCCTTGATCAGGGCCTGTTGCAGGTTGGCTTCGCCGTTCACCACGTTGACGAAGTCATACACCACGCGACGCTCGCAGCCCATGATCAGGTCAAGGTTACGCAGACCGACGTCGAAGTCGACGATGACTGTCTTGTGGCCGCGCAGAGCGAGGCCGGTACCGATAGCGGCGCTGGTGGTGGTCTTACCCACACCACCCTTGCCGGATGTAACCACGAGAATCTTGGCCAAGGTGTTTCACCCCTAAGGAAAAAGGACTTTCGGTCCCTGAAAAACATCTCTTGGAACTCGCCGCAGGCGGACAGCCTTTGCAGGAAAAAGACGGGGTTTCCATGGGGAAACACCAACTTCCAAAAAGTCCTACACAAGTCTTGCCGGTTTCGCTTTGCTATCAGAGTCTAGAGATGCTTGGAAAATGCGGCAGTATCCGTTAAAGACGGATGATGTTCAACACATCGCCCGACAGGTTGACCTGTACCGAAGCGCCCCACAGTGGATCGCGGCGCAAATCTTCGGAAACCTTGTACTGACCCGCGATAGAAACCAGCTCGGCGGTCAACTGCTGGCAAAAAATACGTGCCTTGGTATCACCCTTGATGCCGGCCAGGGCGCGTCCGCGCATCGGGCCGTATACATGGATGTTGCCATCGGCAAGAAGTTCCGCCCCCGGGCTGACCGAGGAAACCACCACAAGGTCGCCGCCCTGGGCGTAAATCTGCTGCCCGCCGCGTACCGGCGAGGTGATGATCTTTGTAGGCCTGATCGCAGGCTCCGGTGGTTTTTCCGGTTTTTTCTTTTCTTCGCCGACCAATGGTTCCAGAGGGCGCTCACGGGCGCCGGACGGTGGCAGTACTGGCAGTTCAATGGCGATGGCGGCGGCAATGTCTTCGATGCGGCTGGCGCGAATCGCCAGTGTGCGCAGGCCATGGGAACGGCATACACGCATCAGGCCGGGCAAATCAATCACGCCCTGGCCAGCCGGCAGCTTGTCCAGCGCCAGCACCAGCGGGGCGTTGTTGAAGAAGTTCGGCGCCAGGGCGACCTTGGCGGCCAGTTGGCGGTCCAGGGCGTCGAGGTCATTGCGGGCCAGTTCCAGCACGGTAATGGCGAGCATGCTGCCTTTTAGCTGGAACACGGGATCTTGGTCTAGCGGTTCGGTTTGGCTCATGGTCGGCGAAAGCGGCTTGTCACGAAAAGTGTCGAGACTTATAACGAGAACACTCACCCGCCGCAAGCCGAGTCGAACCGTTGTAGAATGCGCGGCCCTTGTCTTTACCGGAATCTGTAATGGATCGCCCGCGTTTTCGAGCTGTATTTCTTCACCCGCGTTTTTGGCTGCTATGGCTGGGGCTCGGCCTGCTGTGGCTGGTCACTCAATTGCCGTATCGGGCGCTGTTGACCATTGGTCGCCTGCTGGGCGCGGGCATGTACCGCGTGGCAGGTGATCGTCGCCGCATCGCGGCGCGCAACCTAGAGCTGTGCTTCCCGGAAAAATCCGTCAAGGAACGCAAACGCCTGCTCAAGGAAAACTTCGCTTCCACCGGCATCGCCTTCTTTGAAATGGCCATGAGCTGGTGGTGGCCCAAGCCGCGCCTGGCGCGCCTGGCCCATGTCGAAGGGCTGGAGCACCTCACGCAGGCGCAGTTGGACGGCAAGGGCGTGATCCTCATGGCGCTGCACTTCACCACCCTGGAAATCGGCGCGGCGCTGCTGGGGCAGAAGCACACCATTGACGGCATGTACCGCGAACACGGCAACCCGCTGTTCGACTTTATCCAGCGCCGTGGCCGTGAACGCCACAACCTCGATTCCCTGGCCGTGGAGCGCGACGACGTGCGCGGCATGCTCAAGCTGCTGCGCGCCGGCCGGGCCATCTGGTACGCACCGGACCAGGACTACGGCGCCAAGCAAAGCATCTTCGTGCCGTTGTTCGGCATCCAGGCTGCTACCGTTACCGCTACCAGCAAATTCGCACGCCTGGGCAAGGCGCTGGTGGTGCCGTTTACTCAGGAGCGCCTGGCTGACGGTAGCGGGTACCGCCTGGTGATCCATCCGCCGCTGACCGACTTCCCGGGTGAAACCGACGAGATTGACTGCCTGCGCATCAACCAGTGGGTCGAAGCCTCGGTACGCGCATGCCCTGAGCAATACCTGTGGACCCATCGCCGCTTCAAGAGCCGGCCGCCGGGTGAGCCCAAGTTGTACGAAAAGCGCCGTCGATAAGCCCAACCCTTTCTCACATGGATTGATGCAATGCGCCCAGCTGAACCGGTCACAGGCTTGATTCTTTCTGGCGGCGGGGCGCGAGCGGCGTATCAGGTGGGGGTGCTGGCGGCGATTGCCGAGTTGCTGCCTGCGGGGACAGCGAATCCTTTTCCGGTGATCGTCGGCACCTCGGCTGGTGCAATCAATGCGGTGAGCCTGGCCAGCGGCGCCAGTGATTTTTCGGCAGCCATCCAACGGCTGACCGCATTCTGGCAGGGCTTTCGCAGCCATCAGGTGCTGCGCAGTGACTGGCCGGGGGTGATGCGCCAGGCCAGTCGTTTCCTGATCCATAGCCTGTTGGGCCTGGGTAGCCAGGTGCCGGTGGCGTTGCTCGACAGCTCGCCGCTGCGCGACCTGTTGCAGGAACGCTTGAACCTGGACGGCATCGACGAGGCTATCCGCCGCAAGCACTTGCAGGCGGTGGCGGTGACGGCCTTTGGTTATGAGTCCGGGCAAGCGGTGACCTTCTATCAGGGCGGCGGCACCATCGATGCCTGGTTGCGTCATCGGCGCATTGGGGTACCGACCCAACTGACGGTAGAGCACCTGTTGGCAAGCTCCGCGATTCCGCTGTTGTTCGCTCCGATCAAACTTGACGAAGAGTACTTCGGCGATGGCGCAGTGCGGCAGTCCGCGCCCATCAGCCCGGCCTTGCACCTGGGGGCCAGCCGCGTATTGGTCGTCGGTGTGAGCGGCAACCCAAGGGGCAATGAAGCCTCGACGCAACGCACCTACACCGGCCAGCAACCGACCCTGGCGCAAATCGGCGGGCACATGCTCAACAGCACCTTCATTGACAGCTTGGAAAGCGATATCGAACTGCTGGAGCGCTTGAACCAGTTCAGCCGCGTCGTGCCTGCGGATGCGGCGGTGCAGGGCCTGGCGCCGGTAGAGGTGTTGGTGATTGCCCCCAGCCAGCCCATCGATGAAATCGCCGCGCGACATCGCCAGGAATTGCCGGCGGCGTTGCGTGTGTTTTTACGGGGGCCTGGGGCAACCAAGACCAGCGGGGCAGGGGTGTTGAGCTATCTGTTGTTCGAGGCGGGGTATTGCAGTGAGTTGATCGAACTGGGGCGCAAGGATGCGCTGGCCAAGCGCGAAGAAATCACTCGGTTCCTCGGCCTGACGCCAAACTGAATGTGGGAGCTGGCTTGCCTGCGATAGCGGTATGCCAGCCAACACTGCTGGCACAGACACATCGCGATCGCAGGCAAGCCAGCTCCCACAGGGAACCGCGGTCAACCTTTAGAAGTGGTATTTGACCAGGAAGCTTGCTGTGTCCTGAGTCGTCTTGAAGGCGCCGCTGTCTTCAATCCCGTATTTGTTCTTCCAGTAGTCGTATTCAAAACCCACATACAACTGCTTGTCGCCCCAATGCAGCGCCTTGCCCAGGTCGTATTTGACCTGTGGGTTGAAGTGCAGGTTGGCGTGATAAGTGCCGCGGGCGTTCTTGTCGTTATCCACCACCCAGTCCATGAAACCGTCGATCAGCACGTCGGAATTACCCACGGGAATGGTGTACGACCATACCGGAGTGATCTGCCACACGCCGTCACCCGGACGATTGCCCTCGGTCTGGCGCTGGTAGAAGTTCAACTGGAAGTAGTCGAAACCGGGGATGTTCAAGTCGAATGCCGGCCCCAGCAGGTAGGATTCGTTATCGCCCTCGCCGAACTCATAGGTGAAGGCCAGCAGCACGTCCTTGATCGGGCCGAACGACAGGTCTTTGTCCAGGATCTTGCCGAACGACAAACGCGGGCTGAACTCGCCGTAGTAAGTATTCGGGCCGACATTGCCGTCTTCCTTGCCGTTGTAAAAGATACGGTCGAGGAAGAAGAAGTTGTCGCCGTACTTCCATGCGTCGGCATGTTCGAAGGTGACGGTTTGCTGGATCTGCGGGTTGACGGTAAAGCTCTTGCCCCACAGATAAGTCAGGCTGTTGTTTTGCCACTGCAACAAGTCACCGGCTACGGCCTGGCCACCGGCCAACAGTGATCCAGCCAGCATCAGGCCTTTGAACATAGGTTTCATTCGGTTGCTCCCGAGTTAAAATTTTATGGTTTTTCTTCTACGCAGGCGCTCTGGTGTGGCGCCTTTTGGTTCGCTGCAAAAATCGTCTGTTCGGTCAGCTTTGATGCTTTTAGCAAGAGCTGCGCCAAGGTGCTGAAAAAGCCAAAAAAATCCCCGTCGGCTGCAGCGGATGCAGTCGAATTCAGGGGACTTTTGTGCACTTTGGCAGCAAACATCAGGCCGGGATAAGTTGGCCTTGAGGTCAGCTTTTACATTCGCTGTTTTTTTTTGAGTCGATTCGAGCGGGCGCGGAGAATACTGGCTCCCAGGCCTGGGCTCAAGTGCGCTGTAACAGAGCGCGAGGGGCAAGAATGGGGCGCGGCGTGTGGCCGGCCCCATGTCAAGGTTGTGCATGTGGGGGTTCCCTGTTTGTTGTTATTTTTGTACTAACAAAGGAATCAATGCGTATGCGCGACTTCGGGGCGCTCAGCGCCGCCGAGGATGTTGAACAGGATGTTGAGCGACAGCGCGCTGAGGGTGGCCATGGCGATGCCGCTGTGGGTAATCGGGCTCATCCACAACGGCAGCTGTGCGAAGAACTCCGGGCGTACCACGGGGATCAGGCCCATGCCGATGCTCACCGCCACCAGCAACTGGTTACGGCGGTCGGCGATGTCGGCTTCCTGCAGAATCTTGATCCCGGTTGCCGCCACCATCCCGAACATCGCAATCGCCGCGCCGCCGAGTACCGCAGGTGGAATTGAAGCCACCAGATAGGCCGCCTTGGGCAACAGGCTGAGCACGATCAAGAACGCGCCGGCCATGAGCGTGACCGAGCGGCAGCGCACGCCGGTCATCTGCACCAGGCCGATATTCTGCGCGAAGGAGGAGTGGGTAAAGGTGTTGAAGAAGCCGGCAAAGAACGACGCGCCGGCATCACACAACAGGCCGCGTCGCAGCATCTTCGGCGTGACCTCCTGGCCGGTGATCTTGCCTAGGGCGAGGAACATGCCGGTGGACTCGACAAAAATGATCACCACCACCAGGCACATCGACAGGATCGGCGCCAACTCGAACTTGGGCATGCCAAAGTGCAACGGCGTCACGACCTGCACCCACGGCGCCTGCGCCAGGCCACTGAGGTCGACCATGCCGATCACACCACATAGCGCGTAACCCAGGCCCATGCCGATCAGTACCGAGATGTTCACCCAGAAGCCGCGCATGAAGCGGTTGATCAGCAAGATCGTGGCCAGTACCAGGGCGGCAATCGCCAGGTAGACCGGCGAGCCAAACGTGGCGGCGGCGCTGCCCCCGCCGGCCCAGTTCACCGCCACGGGAAACTGCGAAAGGCCGATGGCGGTGATCACCGTACCGGTCACCAGCGGCGGGAAAAAGCGCACCACCTTGGACATGAACGGTGCGATGAGCATGCCGAAGAACCCGGCGGCGATGGTCGCGCCGAAGATGCCCTGCAAACCGATGCCGGGCATACCGGCCATGGCGACCATGCTGCCCACGGCGGCAAAACTGGCGCCCATCATCACCGGCATGCGGATGCCCATGGGGCCGATGCCGAACGACTGCACCATGGTGGCGATACCGGCCACCAGCAGGTCGGCGTTGATCAGAAAGGCGATTTCTTCACGGCTCAAGCCGGCGGCCTGGCCAATGATCAGGGGCACGGCGACAGCACCGCCGTACATCAGCAAGACGTGTTGCAGGCCTACCAGGATCAGTTGCAAGAGGGGCAGCCGCACCATGGCGGGCGCGGCAGGAGTCTGCGTTTCTAACTGGGACATGCAACACCTCGAATCTTTTTATTTTTGTGTTGTTTGGCATTCAATTGCCGGATGAAACTTAATCTTCAAACCATCACTGATCTCCCTTGTGGGAGCTGGCTTGCCTGCGATGGCGGTGTGTCAGTCACCGAAAATGTTGGTGATCTGCCGCTATCGCAGGCAAGCCAGCTCCCACATGGGAACGGTGTGAAACAGTCAGTTGGTACGGGCCCCCTGATTAATCCAGGTGCCGATCAAATCCCGTTCCTGCTGGGTCATCTGGGTAATGTTGCCCAGCGGCATGATCTGGCTGGCCACGGCCTGCGCTTGAATCCGCGCCGCCTGCTGCTGGATCTGTGCCGGTGTGTCGAACATCACCCCAGCCGGTGCCGTACTGAACAGCGGGCTGGTGGGCTTGGCCGAATGGCACACGGTGCAGCGTTGCTCGATCACGTGGTGCACCTGGCCGAAGTCCGTGGTGGCCTGGGCCGGTGCCGGTTCAGCGGCGGGTGCGGCAGGCGCGGCCGGTTTCAAGCCACCGCCCAGTGCGGTTTCTGGCAGGGGTTGGTACTCGATGGCAGCCGGTGCCTTGGCAATCGGTTCAGCCGGCTTGGGCCCGGTCACGTAGGCCAGGCTGATCATCGCCAAGGCGCCTACGGGCAAGGTCCACGCATACTTCTGGCTGTCATGCCGGGTGTTGAAGTAATGGCGCACCAACACTGCTGCCACCGCGATACCGGCCAGGATCAGCCAGTTGTATTGGCTGCCATAGGTGCTCGGGAAGTGGTTGCTGATCATGATGAACAGCACCGGCAAGGTGAAGTAGTTGTTGTGGCGTGAGCGCAGCAGACCTTTGGCCGGCAGCGCCGGGTCGGGCGTGCGATTCTCGGCGATGGCCGCCACCAGCGCGCGTTGGGCCGGCATGATGATGCGGAACACGTTACCCACCATGATCGTGCCGATCACCGCACCCACGTGCAGGTAGGCACCGCGGCCGCTGAACACCTTGCTGAAGCCGTAAGCCGCCGCAATCAACAGCACGAACAGGATTAAGCCGAGCAGGGCAGGGCGTTTGCCCAGGGCCGAGTCGCAGAGGAAGGAGTAGATGAACCAGCCGGCGAACAGTGAACCGATGCCCAGCAACACGCCTTCGGTGCCGCTGAGGCTGCTGCCGGGGGCGAGCAGGTACAGCGTCGGGTTGAGGTAGAACACCACGCACAGCAGCGCGACGCCCGACATCCAGGTGAAATAGGCTTCCCATTTGAACCAGTGCAGGTTGTCCGGCATGGTCGGCGGGGCCAGTTTGTATTTTTCCAGGTGGTAGATACCGCCACCGTGGATCGCCCACAAGTCACCGGCCAGGCCGTTCTTGGGGTTGACGCGATTAAGGTTGTTTTCCAGCCAGACGAAGTAGAAAGAAGCGCCGATCCAGGCGACGCCAGTGATCATGTGAACCCAGCGCACGCTCAGGTTCAGCCATTCCAACAGATGTGCTTCCACAGTCTTTACCTCTCGCCTGTCACCCTTGTTGTCGGGTGATCAGACCTTCTCTTATTGGTGGGGGGCGAGGATCAACCGCTCATCCTCTTTGAAAAAATGCTCATCGCAGTTATTGCCTGTGCCACTGCGATCAACCACCAGGAAGTCATCCCGCTTTTCGATCGTCAGCACCGGGTGGTGCCAGACGCCGCGATGGTAATTAATGCCCTGCCTGCCGTTGGTGACGAAGGCGCGGACCAAGCCCGATACAGGTTCATCGCCAAGTGGCGCGACCACGATCAGAAAGGGGTTGCCGAGCAGCGGAATGAAAGCCTGGCTGCCCAGCGGGTGTCTCTCCAGCATGCACACGGTCAGCGGCATGTCCTGCGCGTCGGCGCGGAAGATGCTGATGATGGCGTGGTCTTCCGGCTTCGCGGTTTCGACCGTGGCCAGTTTGTGAAAGCGCATGGTCGACCCGTTGTTGATCATGAAGTGATCGCTGCCATCGGTTTCGATAACGTCTCCGAAAGGGGCGAAGGCTTCTTTGGTCAGGGGTTCGATCATCAGTGTGCGCATGGCTGTCTTCTTGTCTTGTCTATAGATCGTTCCCACGCTCTGCGTGGGAACGCTGCCCTGGACGCTCTGCGTCCGCTGTGTGACGCGGAGCGTCACGGGGTGCATCCCCACGCAGAGCGTGGGGACGATCGGGTGTTATTTGGCGACCTTGCCCAGGACGCGCAGGCGACTCACACCACCATCCGGGAACACATTCAAGCGGATGTGGGTAATCGGCCCCAGCGCCTTGATCTGCTCGGCGAAGGTGTGTTCGGCGTGCATTTCCAGCTTCTGCGCCGGCAGCAGTTCGCGCCAGAACAGCGACTGAGTTTCGATCTGGCTGTCGGTGCCGCCTTTCACGAAGGCGCCCTGGATCGAGCAGGTGTCCGGGTAGTTGCCCTTGAAGTGCAGGGTGTCGACCACGATTTTCTCGATCTCGCCCGGGTGACCCAGGGCGACGATCACCCAGTCATTGCCTGGCGTGCGACGACGTGCGGTTTCCCAGCCATCGCCCATGTTGATGCCGCGGCCCGGGTTGAGGATGTTGCTCATGCGGCCGAAGTGTTCGTCGGAACAGGCCAGGGCACGACCGCCATTGAGCGCGGCAGCCAGGTCGACCTGTTCGTTGTCGCCCACCGAAGACCAGTCGCGGAACGGCACGCCGTACACACGCAGACGGGCCACGCCGCCATCCGGGTAGATGTTGAAGCGCAGGTGGCTGAACGCCTGGTCGTTGTTGATCTCGTGGTAGTGGTGGCTGTTGCCTTGCAGCTCGACGGCTGACAGCACTTCCACCCACTGGGTGTTGGCATCCGGCTCGCCCGAGGCCAGGAAGCAGGCTTCCAGGGAAGCCGACGGCGGGAAGTTGCCGGTGAAGAATGAAGTGTCGATGTCCACGCCTTTGATCGAACCCGGCACGCCCAGGCGGATCACCGCACTGTCGTAGCCTTCGAAGCGCTTGCGGCGTGACTCCCAGCCGTCCATCCACTTGCCGTTGTCATCGAAAACGCCCTCCTTCCACACGGCCGGGGTCGGCTGGAACAGGCGGTTGGCGTCAGCGAACCAGTCATCGGTCACCGAGATGATCTTGGTACCCAGGCGGGCGTCGGCCAGGTTGACGAACTTTTCGAAAGGTACGGCGTAAGCTTTCATTCTTCTTGTCTGCCTTAGATAGAGTGGCTGGGGATGGACTGCTAGAGGGTCAGTAAGCGGAACAACGCGATCTTGTTGATCTCGTCCAGCGCGCACTTGAACTCGGTGTCTGCCGAGTTGTGGATGCGCGTTTCGAAAGCGGCGAGGATCTGATGCCGGTTGCTGCCTTTTACCGCCATGATGAAGGGAAACTTGAACTTGGCTTTGTAGGCCTCATTCAGCTCGGTGAAGCGAGAAAACTCTTCGGCCGTGCATTGGTGAATACCCGCGCCCGCTTGTTCATCGGTGCTGGCTTGGGTCAGTTGGCCCTGGACGGCAGCTTTTCCGGCCAGGTCCGGGTGAGCATTGATCAGCGCCAGTTGCGAGGCGTGATCAGCACTCAACAGGATATCGCTCATGCGCTGGTGCAGGGTTTCGATCTGGTCGATCGACGCGTCCTGGCCCAGGTCGAAGGCCTTTTCGGCCACCCATGGCGAGTGTTCGTAGATATCGGCAAAGGCCTGGACGAAGGCGTCGCGGCTCAAGGTCGAAGGTTTCAGGGTCTGGAACGCAGTCATTTCGCTGCTCCCGGGAAAGGGTGGGTTTGGTGCCAGTGACGGGCGATGTCCACGCGGCGGGTGAACCACACATGGTCATGGCTTTTGACGTATTCAATAAAGCGCTTGAGCGAGGCCAGGCGTGCCGGGCGACCGATCAGGCGGCAATGCAGGCCGATCGATAGCATCTTCGGCGCTTCGGCGCCTTCTGCGTACAGCACGTCGAAGGCATCCTTGAGGTACTCGAAAAAGTCATCGCCCTTGTTGAAACCCTGCACCTGGGTGAAGCGCATGTCGTTGGTGTCCAGGGTGTAGGGGATTACCAGGTGCGGCTTGCCGTTCGGGGTGTTGGGTTCCCAGTAGGGGAGGTCGTCGTCGTAGGTGTCGCAGTCGTACAGAAAGCCACCTTCCTCCATCACCAGGCGACGGGTGTTGGGGCCGGTGCGGCCGGTGTACCAGCCCAATGGGCGTTCACCGGTAAGTTCGGTGAGGATGCGGATTGCTTCGAGCATGTGCTCGCGCTCCTGGGCCTCGTCCATGTACTGGTAGTCGATCCAGCGGTAGCCGTGGCTGCAAATCTCGTGGCCGGCGGCGACCATGGCGCGGATCACATCCGGATGCCGCTGGGCGGCCATGGCCACGGCGAAGATGGTCAGCGGGATGTCGAATTCTTTGAACAACTTGAGGATGCGCCACACACCGGCACGGCTGCCGTACTCGTACAGCGACTCCATGCTCATGTTGCGCTCGCCTTGCAGCGGTTGCGCCGAGACCATTTCCGAGAGGAAGGCTTCGGACTCTTTGTCACCGTGCAAAATGTTGCGCTCGCCGCCTTCTTCGTAGTTGAGTACGAACGACAGCGCAATGCGTGCCTTGCCCGGCCAGTGGGGGTGAGGAGGGTTACTGCCGTAACCGATCAGGTCGCGTGGGTAGTCAGCGCTCACTGCAGTCTTCCTTCTTGTTCGTGGTAGCAGGTGTGTGTGGCGTCCGGGCAGTGGAATGACTGAGTGGCGTCACAGCGATGAGTGATTGTATACAACTTATTGCAAACTTTGTAAGCCTGCATTTCTGCATTTTTTCTGAACGGGCTCTCTACGGGTCTGTGCAAGAAACTTGCCTGAGTGGTCAGGTTAAAATGAAAAAGCCCACTGTAGGAGCGAGCTTGCTCGCGAATAACCTGAGGGCGCCACTTTTCATCCTGGAAGCCCGCGTTATCGTTGGCGTTTTTCGCGAGCAAGCTCGCTCCTACAGGGGGTTGAAGCGCTGTGAAATTTATTGTGTACAATTTTCTTTGAAAATGTCTTAATCAGCCATCGCCGGCTTTTTCACTGCCCTGAAAGAGTGCGGGTTTCTCTATGACTGACTTCGGGAGGCGCATAAAAGCCATGGGACGTTTGACCACACACGTTTTGGACGCCGCGCACGGTTGCCCCGGCAGCGCAATCAAGGTCGAGCTGTACCGCGTCGAAGGTGCGCAGCTTGAGCTGGTCGCTACCGCCACCACCAACAGCGACGGCCGCTGCGATGCGCCGCTGTTGCAAGGCGACGATTACCGCAGCGGTGTCTACCAGCTGCAATTCAACGCCGGCGATTACTACCGCGCCCGGGGCGTGCAGCTGCCGGAGCCGGCTTTCCTGGATGTAGTGGTACTACGCTTTGGCATCAGCGCCGAGCAAGAGCATTACCATGTACCCCTGTTGATTTCGCCTTACAGCTATTCCACCTATCGCGGTAGCTGAGTCGTCACCTCGCTTCATACCCCCAAATGCTCTTCGTTGGTTTCGCCCGCGCACACTGCGGGCTTTTTTTCGCCCGTGGTGTGTTCAATTATCTAACGCCTTTTGAGCCGCGACGCTGCCTAGGCTGGTGTTTGTCCTTCCATCAAGAAGAAAGCACCATGACTTCAGCCATCGGCAACATCTATTCAGATGATCCGGATATCACTGCCGAACGCGTGCAGCAGATGCGCGATCAACTGACTCGGCGCATCAACACTCATCCCCAGCCCGGCCGCCTGATCAACCAGCTCGCGGAGGCCGACCGGCGGTGTTTCCAGTCGACCAGAGTGCTCGCCCGCTTGATAGGTCATGCGCCCCGGGTTCTGGGAGTGATTCGTGCCGCGCTGCGCAAGGAATTTGAAATTGACCCCGACAGCCTGCTGTTTACCCAGGCGGCATTGCCGGGGGCGGCCGCCAAAGTTGACAGTTTGACCGACCGGGCGCTGCTGTCGCTGGCATTGCCTTCGGTACCGGACAACCTCAATCAATTCACCTCCTTGAGTGTCAAGGGCGATCCAAACCGTCGGCTGCCGTATACGCCTTTGCAGGTGTTGCGACGCATGATCGCGATGAACCTGCTGGAGCGGCTGCCTCAAGCGGTAACGGAATATTGGCAGGCCTTGGCGCATGGATCGTGGCACACACGTCAGGAACGCTGGGCTGAATCATACGCCGCAGCTTTTGCCGAGCAGGCTTTCATGGCACGGCAACTGGATGAGATTTCCATTGCGGGAATGACCCTGGTCCAGCAATTGGTGGATGCCCCCGACACCGAGGCGCGCCAGCGCGCCGGGGGCAGTTGGGCCAGCGTGCGGGTAAGCCAATTGATGTGGCCAGGCTTGCCTGCAGTCGCGATTCCCGGGGCACTGCATATTTATCGAGACGGCGACCCCGAGGGTGCGCCGCATGTGATTTACCTGCCGGGCGTGGCCCGCCATTTTTACGAGTACCCGTCGTTCTTCTCGCTTCAATGCGGCCTGTTGGCGTTGACCAGTCAGACGCTGTTCGATGAACTCTGGCAATGCTTGCCACTAAAGCGTCGTCACCAATTATGCCGACCCGATCACCTGAGCCCAGCCTCCGTTGTCGTGCGTGGCGCGGCGGTGACGGAGGATGCGTTGGCTCTGAGCGCCCGGGCGTTGCTGGATGGCCAGTGGGCGAATGAGTTGGCCTGCGCGCTGGCGATCAATCACGCGCATGTGTTCGCTGCAAGCAGGCCGCGGCCTGAAACGTTGTCGGCCACGGCCTTTCTCCGTTCGATCGAGCAAGCTCGCAAACGGCTGGCAGGCAGCGCCCGGCTGCACAACGTGTGCGACCAATTACTTATCTGGGACCGGCAGCGACGGGAGCCAGAAATCCTGTTTGCCAGTGCGATGCCCGAGCTGGCCCGGCTTACGGCAGAGCAACAGGTCAAACGCTATGAAAAAGGCCTGGTTGCGTTGCTTAACCAGGATGATCCGAGTGCGCAGAGCGCGGCGTTTGAGCAGGTGTTGGCGCTCGAGCGTCAGCGCAAGGAGCACACGCAGGTGTTGAGCGCACAGATCAAGGATGCGCAGCATCAACTGTTCGATTTGCCGTTCTGGCTTGCGCGCCCTGGGGGAGGGCGCAGGCGTGCTGCGCTGTTTTTGAGCGCCCAGGTCGAAGCATTGCGCTGTGAGGTTGAGTTGCAACACCAGCTCAAGCTCATATCCACGGCGCATCGTGACGTGATTAGCGAAGTGCTGGACCAGCCTGCAGCGCGCAAACGCCCTGGCAGTCAAACCCAGGTGCTGTCGGTCTCGGTGGGCAGCGCGCCGGATGCCTTCTATCCGCTGCATAACGTGTGGGTGGTGACGCGAGTGACCGCGCTGAAAAAACCGGCAGGCGCAATTCCGGTGGTGCTGTATGCGTTTGGAGATTATGGCGGGCTTATGGCTTTTTCCGGCCTGGAGGCGCTGACGCAGGGGCTCAAAGCGACACTGGGCAGCAGTGACTATTCCAGGTTATGGGGTTGTGTCGAACGGGATAAGCTCCACGACTTGCGCGCCCATGCGGTGCGCAACACGCTGGCTGTGCGTTACGAGCCTGTCTACATCAGCCCCACGGGTCTCTCGCTGAAAAACCTGGTGATGTACTACGCAGGGTTGAGCAAACGCATCGGTGGCATGACGGGGCTTTTCGGCGAGGTGAAGGATGCGATGGTCAGCCGCTTGTTGTGGGTGGTCGAGCTGCACCAACATCTGGCGTTTCCTCCCAACCATGCTTTGAGCCAGGCGTTGGCCAATGTGGACGTGCTGCGTAAAGTTGCGCTTGAGATGAAAAGTTCCCCAGCGTGGCTGGCCAGCGCAACGCCTACCCAAGTCAAACAATTCCAACGCCTCAAGCGCAGGTACCTGGGCAGTGCCGCTGCCGCTGAAAGCGGGCTCGTGCAGATCCTGCCTGACCTGGACACCTTCGCCCGCAGTGCATTGATCGCTCGTTTGACTGAAGACGGTTTTTACCCGGAACTGGACATCGACAAGCCGTTGATCGACTTGCCGGATGACACCTACAGCAGTTTTTGTGGCCACGAAAGTCGCTGCACGCCGGGCGATCGCAAAGTCATCGTGACACCCAGCCTCAAACGCCACACGTTCAGCATGCTGCAACTGGCGTTGCATAACCTTGACTCGCAAGCACCCTGGACACGCCCGCGATTGACACGCGGCCGCTATCTGCAACCGCAGTGGCGCCAGCGACTGAACGCCGATTATCTGATCAACACCGTGTCTTCGCTGGATATCGGCGGTCATTACGCGATACGGGCCCACCGTGCATTTTACCCTGCGGGGGCGAGCGGTCAGAGGGAAGAACGTATCCCTGTGCTGATAAATCGCACGTTGCGGGACTGCGCGCAGATGCAGCTTTTTTCAGCGGCCGCCCAGGGTTTGAGCGCCCAGGCGCAGAGCCTGTTCAAGGTTGCAATGGCAGCCCGCACGGCTGAAGACCTGTTAAAGAACGGGCATCGGCTGACGCTCAGTGTGGTTCATTTGGTAGGACACACGATGCTGCATGATCGTTACATCGCAGGCATTGTGGTGATGGCGGACCAGGCCAGCGGACGCTGCGTGGTTTACTGGCCGGCCGCGCCCCAAGCCTTGGTCATCAGCGAATACACCAGTGTGGGAGTAGCCCTGGCGGCGCTCAATCGTATGGCTGCAGAGCCCGATTACGTTAAGGTTCTGGCGCGACAGGTTGCACCGGGTTGGGCATTCGAGGCCATCGCCCATAACGTCGATGCAACAAACAAGAACAGCTCGATTTATGACGTGGACCCTATCCTCGCCGGTTTTTCATTCTTCGAAGGTGTGTGGAGGAGCTATGAGTTTTTCCGCTCATTCAAAATCACGCACCTTGAGCCTACGCCAGCGGTCAATGAAATCGAAGAGCTGATCCACGAGCAGATTGCCAGTGCACCATCGAACTGGTTGGCGGTGGTGCCCACCACCTACCGTGACGCCATGGCACTGCTGTACGCGGCCAGCTCGCTGGAGCTGCAAGGGCGGGTTCAAGCCGTCAGTAACTCCAGCTGGATGTTGGCGACTTATCGGGTTCAACGTCTTGAAGAGCAGAGCGAGGCCACCAGGCGCGGGTTGCTGGGTATTTTGATTCCGTTATTCGGTAAGGCTAACGACTTCCATGATTTGCTGTTGGCTGCCCGACGCTATCATCGCTTTGGCGACCCTAACGATGCCGTGGATGTGGCGTTCATGACCCTGTTTCTGGCGGTCGAACTGGCGACAGACTTTGCACCTGTTCCCAAAGTGAAGGGCGGTAAGGTCATAGGTATGCGTTCGCCGATGAAGGTTCTGAGTCGTATCCGTCGCTTGCCGATGGCAATACGTAGTCATTTGCCCAGCGCGTCTTCGTCGCTGGTGACGCAATCGAAGCTCTTGGACCGTTTCAGAATCAAGGGTAAGCCCGAGGGCGCCGTAGCGTTGAAAGGGCCGGGCAGGCAAGGCGTGCATGTCAAGAACGGTGAGCAGTTCATAGCGGACGATACGCACCATTACCCGGTTTACCAGCGCGAAAGCGAAGAGGTATTTCGTCTGCGAAATAGCCGGGAACCGGGACTGGATGAGTTGGTCATCAACATTCAAGAGCCTAAAGAGTGGTTGTTGGGCATGAATGCGCCACAACCTGGGCCCAGCTCCGGGGTGCATAACCCATGGCCCGTTTCCCCATTGCCGGATTGGCAACCCCCTCGTACGCGCACGGCTACCGAGAATCGGATTGTGCAGTCACGTACAACGGATACTCAGTGGCTGAGTTGGCGTGTTCAAGTCCAACCCAGTCAAATTGTAGACTTTCCGGCGGCTGGCGTGTTTGAGGTAGGCGTGGGTCCCAGAGGTTCTGAGCTCAATGCCAGGTTTTTACGCGTGGCTCCTCCTTATACCGCCATCCAGGATCCGAGCAGCGGTTTCTACCGGATGCTCCCGCAGGGTGATCGTGCACCGTTGAACGGCCTGGTGTTTATCACCCGAAATGAGCCACCGGGGCGATCCGCGCTAACCGATATCATGCGCTGGACAAGCACTGATATTCGCGACCAGCCTATTCCCGTATCACGCCTGCCTTCAGGTGGGTGGCAAAATCATCCGGCACTGTTC
>NZ_BCBO01000094.1:0-46799 GCF_001320835.1 Pseudomonas sp. NBRC 111138
CCGTTGAGGCAGTATGTGACCATGGCCTTTCCCACCCTGACGAATGACGCTCGAACGTTTGCCGTCATAAGGTTGGTTGAGTTGTCAGGTCCTTCCCGGGCTGCCACGGCAAGCCATTTGCTCGACATCCGCGCGACGCTGGACGAATGGCTACCCGCGCCTCCTGCGAGGAGCGGTCAAACGGATGATTTACTGCGGATGTTGCGACCTAATGAACGGCGCAGCGAATATCTATACATCGGTTTTGAAGGCAAGGCGCCCGGCTTCACGCGTGTAGACTTCATACCGCCTCATCCGTTAGACCCGAGCCTGCAATATGCTGTCACACCGGTCAGGACGCAGAGGCTTGAAGCAGAGCGCGCCGCCGTCAGAACCGTGTTGGAGCAGCAGGGTTACCGCATTGTGGACTTGTCTGTGCGACGCCCAGGGTTACCTCTTGGAGAAAACAGTATTGAATCAGTCGTGACTCATCCCCGTTCGAGCACAATTTACTACGTGGCCTACCAATGGTTTGAGACAGGGCGAATTAGCGTGAGAACGAAGCTTTCGGACAAGTGGGTTCGGGTAGCCATCAACTCCCACCCTGACTCTGCTTTATTAAGGGCGGTTGACAACGCGATGCAAGAACAACGCTTGGTGCGGATTGTGGCCGGTATCCAGTGGCCCACAAAGGGACAGCTGGCCCCCACTGTTTATTTCGTCAAATTGAACCCTTAGCGTTGATGAGAGCCATTGCACCGGCGCCGCCAAACAGCGCAGCGCTGGTGCGGTTGAACCAGCTCTGGCCCGAACCGCTGCGCAAATACCGCGCGGCGCCATGGGCGCCCAAGCCGTAAGCCAACTTGCACAACAGGTCGAGCACCGTCCAGGTGGCGATCATGATCAACAATTGCGGTAAAAACGCCTGCTCGGCGCTGAGAAACTGCGGCAGGAAGGCCGCAAAAAACAGGATGTCCTTGGGGTTGCTGGCCCCCAGTACGAAGGCCCGGCCAAACAACGCACCAAAGCGCGGCACAGCCGGGGACGTTGGCACTTCGGCGCCTGCGCTCGGCAGCCGCGATTGCTGCCAGCTTTGCCAGGCGAGGTAGAACAGGTACAGCGCGCCGACGATCTTCAGTGCGCTGAACAATTGCTCGGATGCCAGCAACAGCGCGCCGAGGCCAAGTGCCGAGGCGCTCAGCAGACAGATCGAAGCAAATACGCCGCCCAGAAACGCCGGGTAAGAGCGGCGCAGACCGAAGTTGAGGCTGTTGCTGATCATCAGCAATGACAGCGGGCCGGGGATCAGGATCACCACCAGCGCAGCGCCGCTGAACAACAGCCAGGTATCCAGGTTCATCTACAGTTCTCCCTTACGTGCAAAAGCCCCACCCGAAGGTGAGGCGGTTTTTCAGCCCTTCCTGAACTACAGAAAGATGAACTTGGCGATAAAGATCGCGCACAGCACCCACAGGCTGATGGAAATCTCACGGTACTTGCCGGTGCCGGCCTTCAACGCCACATAGGTGATAAAGCCCAGGGCGATTCCGTCGGCGACCGAAAATGTCAACGGCATCATGATCGCGGTCACGATGGCCGGAATGCTGTCGGTGGCTTCATCCCAATTGATATGGGCCATGCTCGCCATCATCAGCATTGCCACGTAAATCAATGCGCCCGCCGTGGCATAGGCGGGAATCATGCCCGCCAGCGGCGCGAAAAACATCGCCGCCACAAACAGCACGCCTACGGTCACGGCAGTCAAGCCGGTGCGGCCGCCGGCAGCTACACCGGCAGCACTTTCCACATAGCTGGTCACAGGCGGCACGCCAACCATGGCGCCGAACACGCTGGAAGCACTGTCGGCCTTTAATGCACGAGACAGGTTGTCGATCTTGCCGTCTGCCTTGACTAGCCCGGCGCGTTGGGCAACGCCCATCAGTGTACCGGCAGTGTCGAACATGTGTACAAAAAGAAAGGCAAATACCACGCTTATCATGCTCACATTGAACACACCCATCACGTCCATGGCCATCCAGGTCGGTGCCAGGCTCGGTGGGGTAGAGAGAATGCCGTTGTAATGCACCAGGCCCAGGCCCCAGCCCGCCAGGGTCACGGCGATGATGCTGATCAGGATCGCGCCGAATACGCGGTGGTAACTGAGGATGGCGATCAGCAGGAAGCACACCGCCGCCAGCAGTGGGGCGGGTTCATGCAGGGAGCCGAGCTTGATCAGGGTGGCCGGGCTGTCGACAATGATGCCGGCGGTTTTCAGGCCGATCACCCCCAGGAACAGACCCACACCCGCGCCCATGGCATGACGCAGGCTGACCGGAATACTGTTGAGCAACCATTCGCGGATACGCGACAACGTCAGGATCATGAACAGCACACCCGAGACAAATACCGCACCGAGGGCGGTTTCCCAGTTGTAGCCCATGGTGCCGACCACGGTGTAGGTGAAAAACGCGTTCAAGCCCATGCCCGGCGCCAGGCCCACTGGCCAGTTGGCGTACAGGCCCATCAACAGGCAGCCCAGCGCGGCGGCGATGCAGGTGGCGACGAAAGCCGCGCCGTGATCGATCCCGGCGTCGGCCATGATGTTGGGGTTGACGAAGATGATGTAGGCCATGGTGATGAACGTAGTGAGGCCGGCGATCAACTCGGTCTTCACTGTGGTGCCATGCAAGCGCAGTTTGAACAGGCGCTCCAGCCAACCGCCTCGGGGCGCGGCCAGATCCAACGTAGGGGCTTCGGTTTTACGGCTATCCACAGCGAGTACTCCTCAATCGTTTTATTGTTATTTCCAGCGCCGGTCACATGAGTGGGCAACAGCGCCTTGAGGTACTGGCGGGCTTTGTTGACCAAAAGGTCAGGAACTCGCACGAAGCGAATTATGCTTTTGTATACAAATAAAGCAAATAATGTTTTCGATTATCTTGGCGAAAAGGGATGAAAGGCCCAGGCCAAGGGATTTATTCTGCACGACGCCTTGAAACAAGCCTTCGATACCCGCACCTTGTGGGCGCAAGCATTCGGTCAGCGCGGCGAAAAAGGGGAGCCCCATGTACAAGGTTTATGGCGATTACAAGTCGGGCAATTGCTACAAGGTCAAATTGATGCTCAATCTGTTGGGCATCCCGTATGAATGGATTGATATCGATATCCTCAAGGGTGATACCCAGACCCCGGCGTTCCTGGCCAAGAACCCCAATGGCAAGGTCCCGGTATTGGAGCTCGAAGATGGCACCTGCCTGTGGGAGTCCAACGCGATCCTCAACTTCCTCGCCGATGGCAGCGAATTCCTGCCGACCGAACCGCGCCTGCGCACGCAAGTCCTGCAGTGGCAATTCTTCGAGCAATACAGCCACGAGCCCTACATTGCGGTTGCGCGGTTCATTCAGTTTTACCTGAACATGCCCGAGGATCGGCTGGAAGAATACAAGACCACCCACAAAGGCGGTTACAAGGCCTTGAGGGTGATGGAGCGTCAGCTTCAAGCCACGCCTTATTTAGTGGGCGAGCAATTTTCCATTGCCGATATTGCGTTGTATGCCTACACCCATGTGGCCCATGAAGGCGGCTTTGACCTGGCGCCGTATCCGGCGGTGCAGGCGTGGTTGCAGCGCGTGGCCAGTCATCCCAAGTACGTGGCGATGCTCGACTGACTCCCTCGGTCCAATGTGGGAGCTGGCTTGCCTGCGATAGCGTCACCCTGGTGCCCCGGCTAAACCGAGGTGTCTGCATCGCAGGCAAGCCTGCTCCCACATTCAGCGCGGCGGCGTGTCAGGCAGTGCTTTGTTGAGCAGTTCAAAGCAGCGCTGCGCCGCCGGGCTCAAGCCCATCCCGCTACGGCTGATCAACCCGATCTCCCGATTCACCCCGGGATGATCGATGCTGATCCGCTTCAAACCTTCCAGGCTATCGGCCGCTGACTCCGGCAACACACTGATGCCCAGGCCCTGGCGCACCAAGGCCAATACGGTCGACATGTAGTTGGCCTCCATGCCGGCGTTCAGCGTCAACCGTGTCTCATCGAACAGCGTGTCCACTTGCTCGCGCACACTGCTGTCGCGCCCGGTCAGGATGATCGGCTGGTCCGCCAATTGTTCCAGCGTCAGTTGGCGATGGCGGGCGAGCGCATGGCCTGACGGCACAAATGCGCACAAACGATCATTAAGCACGGGCACGAAGTCCAGGCCGTGGCTCAGGCGGGCGCGCACGCCGATGCCGAAATCCACTTCGCCGTTGCGGACCTTTGCGTGAATGCGCTGGGCCACCAGGTCATGCAGGCGCACTTCGATGCCGGCGAAGCGTTCGCGAAACAGGCGCAAGGCCGGGGGCAGGGCGCCAGCGCAGACTGAGGGCAGCGCGGCGATGGTTACCACTCCACGGCGCAAGGCGGCGAGGTCGCGGGAGCCGGTGACGATGTTGTCCAGGTCCAGCACCAGTTTTTCCATGGGCCCGCGCGCCTCCTGGCCCGCAGCGGTAATGCTCACGTGGCGCGGGCTGCGGTCGAGCAGGGCGACGCCGAGCCAGTCTTCCAGTTGTTGCACCTGCACGGTGAGGGCCGACGGCGAAAGGTGTAACTCGTTGGCCGCTTTGGTGAAACTGCCAGTGCGGGCCACCGCGAGGAACGCCTGGATGTGCTGGATGGAGTTCTTCATTTTGTTTTTCCGAACGAGCTAGGCCGAATATTCCAATTTACAAAGACTAACCCGCTTCCAATACTCCAGGGAAAACAATAACTGGCCAACCAGGCCGCCTGGAGTAACCCATGCTCGCAACCCTGGGTGTCATCACCATCCTGTGCCTGCTCGCTGCCGTCATGAGCAAGCGCCTCTCGCCACTGGTGGCTTTGATCGCCTTGCCGATCATCGCTGCGCTGATCGGCGGCTTCGGCCTGCAAACCAGTGCCTTCATCATTACCGGTATCAAGAACGTCGCCCCTGTGGTCGGCATGTTTGTGTTCGCGATCCTGTTTTTCGGGATCATGACCGACGCGGGCATGCTCGATCCCATCATTGATCGCATCCTGCGCACGGTCGGCACGCGTCCTACACGGATTGTGGTGGGGACCGCGACCCTGGCGTTGCTGGTGCACCTGGACGGCTCTGGCGCGGTGACCTTTCTGGTGACGGTGCCGGCGATGCTGCCGCTGTATACGCGGCTGGGCATTGATAAACGCATCCTCGCCTGCGTGTGTGCGATGGCCGCCGGCGTCAACTTCCTGCCCTGGACCGGCCCGGTGCTGCGTTCGTCGGCGGCGCTGCATGTGCCAGTGGCCGACCTGTTCCAGCCACTGATCCCGGTGCAGATCGTCGGGTTGATCTTTGTTTTCGCCTGCGCCTGGTGGCTGGGCCATCGCGAAGAAAAACGCCTGGGCCTGGGCGCCGGTTCCAGCGTGGAGGCGGTGCCGCAACGAGTGCTCAGCGATGACGACATCAAGCTGCGCCGTCCACGGTTGTTCTGGGTCAACCTGGTGCTGACCGTGCTGGTGATGGTGGTGATGATCGCCGGCTGGGTCGACCCGGTGGTGATGTTCATGCTCGGCACCGTGGTTGCGTTGTGCATCAACTATCCCAACGTGGACGCCCAGCGTGCGCGCATTGACGCTCATGCGAAAACCGCCCTGACCATGGCCAGTATCCTGCTCGCCGCCGGGGTATTTACCGGCATCATGCAAGGCACCGGCATGCTCAAGGCCATCGCCGAAGTGGCGGTGGCGCAGATTCCGGCGGGCCACGGCAAGTTGATCCCGGCCGTCGTGGGCTTTTTGTCCATGCCCCTGAGCATGTTGTTTGACCCCGATTCCTACTATTTCGGCGTGATGCCGGTGATCGCCGAAGTCGGCAAAGCCCTGGGCGTCGACCCGCTTCAGGTGGCCCAGGCTTCGCTGCTGGGCGTGCACACCACCGGCTTCCCGGTCAGCCCGCTGACCCCTGCGACCTTCCTGCTGGTGGGCCTGTGCAAGATCGAACTGGCCGATCACCAGCGCTTCACCATTCCTTTCCTGTTTGCCGCCTCGGTGTTGATGACCCTGACGGCGTTGCTCCTGGGAGTGATTTGACATGAACACCTTGCGCATCGGCTCCGGCGCCGGCTACTCCGGCGACCGTATAGAACCCGCCGTGGAACTGGCCAAACACGGCGACCTGGATTACCTGGTCTTCGAATGCCTGGCCGAACGCACCATCGCCCTGGCGCAACAGGCGCGTATCAGCGACCCGCAAGGCGGTTATGACCCGCTGCTGGCTGAGCGCATGCGCCGTGTCTTGCCCTTTGTGGGGCAGGGGACGGGGCGTCGACGCCTGCGCGTGATCACCAACATGGGCGCGGCCAACCCGCTGGCGGCGGTCAGTGAAGTACGGCGCATTGCTGGCGAGCTGGGCCTGGGCCTCAAGGTTGTGGCGGTGGTCGGGGATGACGTGCTGCATACCTTGTCTGCCGAGCAGTTGCTGGATAACGGCCAGACCGTAGGCGCATTGGGTGAGCGGCTGATTTCTGCCAATGCCTACCTGGGCGTGGAGGGCATTGTTCAAGCGTTGCGCGCCGACGCCGATGTGGTGATCACCGGGCGCGTGGCCGACCCTTCGCTGTTCCTGGCGCCGCAGATGTTCGAGTTCGGCTGGGCCTTCGATGATTGGCCGCGACTGGGCCGGGGTACGCTGGTGGGGCATTTGCTTGAGTGCGCGGGGCAGGTCAGTGGCGGCTATTTCGCCGATCCAGGCTTCAAGGATGTGGAGGATCTGGCACGCCTGGGCTTTCCCCTGGCCGAGGTCGACGCCGACGGCAATGCAGTGATCACCAAGGTGGCAGGCTCGGGTGGGCGGGTCAGCCGCGCGACCTGCGCCGAACAACTGATTTATGAAGTTCACGACCCTGCGGCGTATTTGACCCCGGATGTGACGGCCGACTTTTCCCTGGTGGGGTTTGTCGAGGAGGGCGTGGACCGGGTGCGTGCCCAAGGAGCCGGCGGGCGTGCCCGGCCTGAACAGCTGAAGGTCAGCGTCGGTTATCTGGACGGTTGGATCGGTGAAGGGCAGATGTCCTACGGCGGCCCCGGTGCTGTCGCACGGGCCCAGTTGGCGCGGGACGTGGTACTCAAGCGTCTCGCGTTGATCGGCGTAAAGATGCAGGACCTGCGTGCCGAGTTGATCGGCATGGATTCATTGCACGGCCCTCGCAGCAGCGTCGAGCCTTGGGAAGTGCGCCTTCGGGTCGCTGCCCGGTGTGACGAGCGCGGCGACGCCATGCGGATCGGCAATGAAGTGGAGACCCTCTACACCAACGGCCCGGCCGGCGGCGGTGGGGCGAGCAAGAGCGTGCGTCAGGTGGTGGCGGTGGCGTCGTTGCTGTTGCCCCGTGAAGCGGTCAAACCGAGGATTGAAGAATGAAACTGCACAGGCTGGCCCATTCCCGCACCGGGGATAAGGGCGACACGTCGAACATCTCGATCATTGCCTATCGCGCCGAGGATTATCCGTTGCTGTGTGAACAGCTGACGGCTGAGCGCGTGGCCGAGTTCTTTGCCGATTTACGCGATCCCGATGCGGCACCGGTTCAGCGCCATGAGTTGCCGAACGTGCAGGCGCTGAACTTCGTCCTGCCGGGAATCCTGCGCGGCGGCGTAACCCGCTCGCTGGCCCTGGACGCCCACGGCAAGTGCCTGGGTTCGGCATTGCTGGATCTCGACCTGACAATACCCACCTGATTTCTGTAGGAGCGAGCTTGCTCGCGAAGAACTCACAGGCACCGCGTTTATTCAGGCAGCCCCCGTTATCGTTGACGTTTTTCGCGAGCAAGCTCGCTCCTACATTGATCGCCGCGTACTTCAGATCGCAGCGAAGCGCTTGTCCAGGTAGTCAATGATCACCTTGGAGTCATACATCCAGGTGGTCTGGCCGTTCTCTTCGATGCGCAGGCACGGCACTTTGATCTTGCCGCCTTGCTCCAGCAGGGTCTGGCGGTCCTGCTCGTTGTTCTTCGCGTCCTTGAGCGCCACCGGCACATTCAGGCGGTGCAGGGTGCGACGGGTCTTCACGCAGAACGGGCAGGCGTGGAACTGATACAGGGTCAGATCCTTGGCCGCAGCATTGACCTTGGCCTGTTGTTCGGCAGGGCGTTGCTTTTTGCGTGGGCGGGTAAGAAAGTCGCCCGCGATGATGACGTGGCCGAGGCCCACTCGAAGTGCTTTGACGAACATGGCTGAAACCTCTTGCCCATGACTGAGGGGGCGCAGCTTACCTGATTTCTGCAGGCGAAAAAAAACCGGCGATGAACGCCGGTTCCTTCCTGCCCAGCCGGTTACTTGATCAGGCTGAGAAATTCGCTGCGGGTGGCCGCGTTCTCGCGGAACTCACCCAGCATCACCGAGGTGATCATCGACGAATTCTGCTTCTCCACACCGCGCATCATCATGCACATGTGCTTGGCCTCGATCACCACGGCCACGCCCAGGGCGCCTGTCACTTCCAATACGGCGTCGGCGATCTGGCGGCTGAGGTTTTCCTGGATCTGCAGGCGGCGCGCATACATGTCGACAATGCGTGCGACCTTCGACAGGCCCAGCACTTTGCCGCTCGGGATATACGCCACATGGGCCTTGCCGATAAACGGCAGCAGGTGGTGCTCGCACAACGAGTACAGCTCGATGTCCTTGACCAGCACCATTTCGCTATTGTCAGAGCTGAACAAGGCACCGTTGGTGACTTCCTCGAGTGTCTGTTCATAACCGCGGCAGAGGTACTGCATTGCCTTGGCGGCACGCTTTGGCGTGTCGAGCAGGCCCTCGCGGGACACGTCCTCGCCGAGTTGGCCGAGGATCGCGGTGTAATTCTGTTCCAGGGACATGAAACTACCTGTGGGATTTTCGCAAAGCGCAAGGTTACGGTGGCGGACACATCGCTGCAAGCCTGACGATGGCACTTGTTACTCGTCGCGCCCTTCCATCATGGTGCGCTTGAGCATCACATACACCGCGCCGGCACCGCCGTGACGAGCCTGGCAGGAGGTAAAGCCGAGCACCTGGGCATGCTGGCGCAGCCAGGTATTGACGTGACTCTTGATCATCGGGCGCTTGCCGTCCAACCGCACAGCCTTGCCATGGGTGACGCGCACGCAGCGGATTTCGAATTTGGTCGCTTCGGCCAGGAAGGCCCAGAGGGTTTCCCGGGCTTTTTCCACGGTCATGCCGTGCAGGTCGAGGCTGCCTTCGAACGGGATCTGGCCGGCCTTGAGCTTGCGCATCTGGCTTTCCTGCACGCCGTCGCGGGCCCACATCAGTTCATCTTCGGGGCCGACGTCGATCACGAACTGGTCCGACAGGCCGTCCACGGTGGTGGCATCGGTGCGCACGGTCGCGGCCTGGCGCAGCTTGGCGATCTGCGCGCGGTCAGTCTTGGGTTTGCCGGTGTCGGCGCGGTCGTGCTTGATCGGCTTGACGCCGCGCAGCTCGTTTTTGAACAGGGAAAAATCGTCGTCTTGCATGTCAGCCTCCGCGAAGGGCGGGCAGTTTACCTAAATCGCGGCGGCCAGGGCGCAGGAAACGCTATCCAAGCGCCATCAGTCGTGCTTTTTCATCAGGTGAGAGGCGATATTCAACGACAGCGGCTGGCGCATTTTCCGGCGGCTGCGACGCCACAACCACACGCCCAACCACAGCACCAGCAAGCCGATCCCCAGCAGGAGTGCCGAGCCGCCCGGGCTGGCATTCAGTTCGCCCAGGGCGGGCGAATGCCCAAACAGGCCGGCGCCACCAGCGCCTGCCAACAACAAGCCTACTATCGCCAGCAACGCGGCCATGCACGCTACCAGGCGCAGACGCCAATTGCTCGGGCCCTTGGGGCGCAAGCGACGAGCATCAAAACCATCGGATATCTTCATTCCGACCTTTCCTCCAGGGTATCGGCCCTTCGACCGGAAGATACACAGGTTGTTCCGGGGGGAGAGGTAAATGCGCCAAATGAGAGGGCTTTGCGGATGAGCGGAGCAATAAACACGCCGCTCACCGCCAGCAGCATCAGATCAAGTCTTTGGCCAGCGCCAGGGTGGCGAAGTTGTCTGCCATGATGGCCATTTCGGTTTGCTGCACATGCTCGGCGCTCAGGATACCGCCCTTGTAGGGCAGGTCGCGGGTGGCGCAGGCGTCTTCCACCAGGGTGCAGCGAAAGCCCAGGTTCTTGGCCGCGCGCACGGTGGTGCTGACGCTGGAGTGGCTCATGAAACCGCAGACGATCAGGTCCAGGGAGCCGAGGTCTTGCAGGTGTTTTTCCAGGCCGGTGCCATGGAAGGCGCTGGGCAGCAGTTTGCCGATGATGGTTTCGTCACCCTCAGGCTCAAGGCCCGGAATGAATTCGCCGCGCTCGCCCTGGGGGTCAAACAGGCCGCCCACGGTGCCCAGGTGGCGCACATGCACAATCGGGCGCCCGGCACTGCGCGCTGCGGTCACAAGCTGCTTGATGTTCTCTACCGCCGCGTCCATGCCCGAGAGGGCGAGCGGGCCGCTGAGGTATTCTTTCTGGGCGTCGATGATCACCAGGGTCGCATGATTGAGGTTGGCTGCTGCGTAACCGCGACCGCTGAGTTGAAACATCGTCTTTGGAACGGACATTCTGGGGCTCCTGTGAGTGGGGCTTTTGCGACATTGTCCACTGGCTGAGCGCTTCTGTGAATCGCTACTATCGTAAGGTACGCCGTTGCTGGCGTGCAGCCATGTCAAGAGGCAGGCCTGTTTAACACAATGCGGGCAGATTCGATGAAATCCGACGTACGGCGCCAGGTTTTTCGTACATCGTCGGTACAGGTGAAGGCTGTTAGAATCGCCAGTCGTTTTTTCCAGGAGCTTGCCCCCGTGATCACTTCTCGCCTGCGCACCTTGCGCGACCACATCCGTTGGGCTGTCAGCCGTTTCCATGGGGAAGACCTGTTTTTTGGCCATGGCACCGACAATGCCTGGGACGAAGCCCGGCAATTGGTACTGGGCGCCTTGCACCTGCCGTGGGAAATCGCCGACAGCTATTTGGATTGCAACCTGGAAGAAGAGGAAATCTCCCACGTGCAGCGCTTGCTGCATCGCCGTATCCATGAGCGAGTGCCAACGGCCTACCTGTTGAAGGAGGCCTGGTTTTGCGGCATGTCGTTTATCGTCGATGAGCGCGTATTGATCCCGCGTTCACCCATAGGCGAGCTGATTGAAGACCGCTTCGAACCCTGGCTGGCCCAGCCGCCGGCACGCATCCTCGACCTGTGCACCGGCTCCGGTTGCATCGGCATCGCCTGTGCCTATGAATTCCCCGAGGCCGAAGTGGTGCTGGGAGACTTGTCCTTCGAAGCCCTGGAAGTGGCGAACCAGAACATTGAGCGCCATGGCGTCGACGAGCGGGTCTACACCGTGCAGGGCGATGGTTTTGACGGGCTACCCGGCCAGCGTTTCGACCTCATCGTGTCGAACCCGCCCTACGTGGATGCCGAAGATTTCGCCGACATGCCCGATGAATACCAGCACGAACCGGAACTGGGCCTGGCCTGCGGCGACGACGGCCTGAACCTGGTACGCCGGATGCTGGCTGAAGCTGCGGACCACCTCACCGAGAAGGGCCTGCTGATTGTCGAAGTGGGCAACAGCCAGGTGCATGTCGAGGCGCTGTACCCGGAAGTGGATTTCGCCTGGCTGGACTTCAAGCGCGGTGGGCATGGGGTGTTTATGTTGACGGCTGAGCAGTGCCGCCAACACCAGGCCGTTTTCGCTGCCCGGATATAACTGCAGAAACTCGGTCAATGTGGGAGCTGGCTTGCCTGCGATAGCGGTGGGTCAGCTTGCACTTGTGCTACTGATACATCGCTATCGCAGGCAAGCCAGCTCCCACATTTTGATTGCATTTCAATCTATCAGCGGTGTGTGGCAATCCAGATCAACAACCCCGCCTGAAACACCGTAAACGCCACCAGACAGGTGATGGTAAAGCGCAGCCCGCTGTCTTCACGCTTGAACTTGGTGACTTTTTCCTCTTCCTTGCGCAGCTTCACTTCCTGCTCCGCCAGGTTCTGCTCTGCCTGTTGCAGCATCTGCGCGGCTTCCAGGATCTCCACGAACTGCACTTTCTCGGTGTTCCAACTGTCCAGCACGTCGCTGACCTTGCCGGGTTGCACATTGCCCTTGAGGTGCTGCACATCGGCGTAGGCCACATCGAAACCCTGGATACGCAGGAAGTGATCGCGGCGCAGGCGCGTGGCTTCGTTGAGGGCGTCCTTGTTGGCCAGGTCCACGCCGTCGACGCGGTAGTGTGACCACTTCTTCTTCGCCCAGGCGGCGCCTTGGGCCACCAGGAAGCGCCCGATACCGCGGTTGGCCGGCTCGATTTCCAGGCTGTTGCCGGGCCCGAAATGCACGCGGTGTTTATCGTGATCGACCCAGATATCCAGGTGGTTCTGCTCGCGCCGTACTCGCTGGCCCGGTAACTGGATGACCATGCGCAACAGGCTGTGGTGTTTATCATGGCGCTCGGCATAGCCGAACTGCACAAAGCGCAACGGCCGTGCGCCGGTCGCGCGGTCGGTGGCCAGCGGGGCCAGGCGCAGCATCTTGAAATGTTCGGCGTGAACGTCGGCCCACGGCAGGGCCGCTGCGGCGCCAGCTTCGGTTGCGGCCGTAGTTTCGGCGGTAGATTCGGGTGTTGTTTCGGTGGTTGTCATGCGGCGCGATCCTGTCCAAGCCCTGCGAGCCGACAATCTTTTTACTGTCGACTCTGGACTTATCGGCCGTTTTTCCCAGGACTGGAGGCCAATTGCCGCTTAACGGGGTTGAAGTCCTTCGATAAAGCTGACGATACGTTGGCCCAGCTCCGCAGCCAGCGGCAGTTTCGGGTCATTGTAGGAGGCCAGTTGCTGCTTCACGTTATTGGGCACGATGCGCATCACGTGGTTCATGCCTTCGATCACCGTCAACTGCGCGTCGGGCTTGGCCTGCTTCAGTTGCCGGGCGTCGCCTACGCCAACCTGGATATCGTTGGTGCCCTGAATGATCAGCGCCGACATGTCCAGGCGCGCAAAGGCGGCCGACGGATCGGCGCGGAACAGGCTGATCAGATACGGCTGCACGCTGGGTCGGAAAATACCCTCCAATGGGCGCGGCACGTCGGCGTCCACCTGGCCGGCCTTGAGGTGATCGAGTATTTCATTGCTGCGCAGCAGCAGGGCAGGGGGCAAGTGATCGGCCAGTTGCTGACGGATCACCTGGTCCACCGGGCGGGCGCTGCCAGACAAGGAAATGACCCCGGCCGGTTCAAGTCGCGGCGCGGCGAGGGCGGCGACCAGCGCGCCCTCGCTGTGGCCCAGCACAATCAGCGGGCCCATGCGCTTGTCGGCCTTGAGTAACTTGCCCCAGGCCACGGCGTCGTCCACATACGCCTCCAGGGTCAGGTTGCGTTCATCCGGCGTGGCCGCCAGGCTTGCGGCCACGCCGCGCTTGTCGTAGCGCACGCTGGCGATGTTATGCCGGGCCAGTACCCAGGCCAGGCGCTTGAGGCTGTCATTGCGCGCGCCGTCGGCGCTGTTGCCGTTACGGTCGGTGGGGCCGGAGCCGGCGATGATCAGCACCACCGGCACCGGTTTATCCGATTGCGGCAACAGCAGGGAGCCAAAGAGTTGGCCGCTGCCGGTGTCCAGGCTGATCGGGCGTTGCAAGACAACAGGGGAGGCGGCCTGGGCCACGGCGGTGAACAGGGTGAGGGTGAACAGCAGAACTCGCAGCATCATAGCGCCATCATTGGAGAGGTGCCGGTTGGACCAACGTCTACCGGTAAGGTTTCGAGGATGAACTAGTCGGTTAGCCTGCGTATACTGGCCGCCTTAAGTTATTACGGTTGACTTGATTCAACTGATTTCACGGAGCGCCCTGCATGTCCGGCAATACCTTCGGCAAGCTGTTCACTGTCACCACCGCGGGCGAAAGCCATGGCCCGGCGTTGGTCGCCATTGTCGACGGCTGCCCGCCAGGCCTGGAGCTGAGCCTGGACGACCTGCAGCGCGACCTCGACCGCCGCAAGCCCGGCACCAGCCGCCACACCACCCAGCGCCAGGAACCGGACGAAGTCGAAATCCTCTCCGGAGTGTTCGAAGGTCGCACCACGGGCTGCGCCATTGGCCTGTTGATTCGTAACACCGACCAGAAGTCCAAGGACTACTCGGCGATCAAGGACCTGTTCCGCCCGGCCCATGCCGACTACACCTACCACCACAAATACGGCGAACGCGACTACCGTGGCGGTGGCCGCAGCTCGGCGCGTGAAACCGCCATGCGCGTGGCCGCTGGCGCCATCGCCAAGAAATACCTGGCCACCCAGGGCATCGTCATCCGTGGCTACATGAGCCAGTTGGGCCCGATTGAAATCCCGTTCAAGACTTGGGACAGCGTCGAAGACAACGCCTTCTTCTGCCCCGACCCGGACAAGGTGCCGGAACTGGAGGCCTACATGGACCAGTTGCGCCGCGACCAGGACTCGGTCGGCGCGAAGATCACCGTGGTGGCCGAAGGCGTGAAACCGGGCCTGGGTGAGCCGATCTTTGATCGCCTCGACGCCGAACTGGCCCATGCGTTGATGAGCATCAACGCGGTGAAAGGCGTGGAAATCGGCGCCGGCTTCGCCTGCGTATCCCAGCGCGGTACCGAGCATCGCGATGAGATGACCCCTGAAGGTTTCCTCAGCAACAACGCGGGCGGCATCCTCGGCGGTATTTCTTCCGGCCAGCCGATCGTGGCGCACCTGGCGCTCAAGGCCACGTCGAGCATTACCACGCCTGGCCGTTCGATCGATGTGCACGGCAACCCGGTGGACGTGATCACCAAGGGCCGCCACGACCCGTGCGTCGGCATCCGTGCCACACCGATTGCCGAAGCCATGATGGCCATCGTGTTGATGGACCATCTGCTGCGCAACCGCGGGCAAAATGCCGATGTGCGCGTGAGTACCCCGATACTGGGCCAACTGTGATCGCCTGGGGCAATGAGCGAGCTTGTTGTGGCCGGCGAGCTTGCTCGCGCTGGGCTGCGCAGCAGCCCCAATAACATGCTCCCACCGCTCCCATACTGGCGCCTCTCCAGCTTCTACCTCTTCTATTTCGCCCTGCTGGGGGCGACCGCGCCGTTCCTGGCGCTGTACTTCGACCACCTCGGTTTCTCCAGCGCGCGCATCGGCGAGCTGGTGGCCATTCCCATGCTGATGCGCTGCGTGGCCCCCAACCTGTGGGGCTGGATCGGCGACTACACCGGCCGGCGCCTGGCCATTGTGCGCTTCGGCGCGGTGTGCACCCTGGCCAGCTTCTGCCTGATTTTTGTCAGCAAAACCTACGCCTGGCTGGCGCTGGTGATGGCCCTGCACGCGTTCTTCTGGCACGCGGTGCTGCCGCAGTTTGAAGTCATCACCCTGGCCCACCTGCACAAGCAAACCTCGCGCTACAGCCAGATCCGTCTGTGGGGCTCCATTGGTTTTATCCTCACCGTGGTGGTTATGGGGCGCCTGTTCGATTGGCTGAGCCTGGATATTTACCCGGTGGTGGTCGTGGTAATCATGGCCGGCATCATCGGCGCCAGCCTGTGGGTACCGAACGCGCAGCCGGCCAGCCACGGCAACCGCCTGGCCGGCGATGGCTTTCTCAAGCAATTGGGCAGCCCAGGCGTG
This sequence comes from Pseudomonas sp. NBRC 111138, assembly GCF_001320835.1. Taxonomy (NCBI): domain Bacteria; kingdom Pseudomonadati; phylum Pseudomonadota; class Gammaproteobacteria; order Pseudomonadales; family Pseudomonadaceae; genus Pseudomonas; species Pseudomonas sp. NBRC 111138. The sequence goes on from NZ_BCBO01000094.1 coordinate 15,657, forward strand.
CTGGCGTTTTATGCCTGCGTGGCGCTGATGCAAATGAGCCATGGCCCGTATTACACCTTCCTCACCCTGCACCTGGAGCATTTGGGCTACAGCCGTGGCGTGATCGGCCTGCTGTGGGCGCTTGGGGTGGTGGCGGAAGTGCTGATGTTCCTGGCCATGAGCCGTATTCTTGCGCGCTTTTCGGTGCGCCGGGTGCTGCTCGCCAGCTTCTTGCTGGCGGCGCTGCGCTGGTGGCTGCTGGGTTCATTTGCCGAGGTTTTCTGGCTGCTGCTGGTGGCGCAGTTGATGCACGCCGCCACGTTCGGCAGCTTCCACGCGGCGGCGATTGCCTTTGTGCAACGCAGCTTCGGTGACCGCCAGCAAGGCCAGGGCCAGGCCCTATATGCCGCGCTGGCCGGCACCGGCGGCGCGCTCGGCGCCCTGTATTCCGGTTACAGCTGGAATCTGCTGGGGCCAACCTTCACGTTCAGTATCGCCAGCCTCGCGGCGCTGGCCGCCGCCATTATCATTGGCCTTCGATTGCAAGAGCCGAACCAAGGAACCGTGCAATGAGCTATGTAGCCGTCTACTCCATCGCCACCCCGGACACCCCGAACAAAGTGTTGACCCATGCCGACGACATCCAGTCGACCCTGGCCGAGCACGGTGTGCGGTTCGAGCGCTGGCAGCCCAGCCCAATCGAGAAGGGCGCCAGTGCGGCGCAGACGATCGCCGCGTACCAGGCGCAGATCGATGCTCTGGGCTACGCCGCTGTTGAAGTGGTCAGCGTGACCCACGACCATCCACAGAAAGACGAGTTACGCGCACAGTTCCTGGATGAACGTACCTACAGTGAAGATGAAGTGCGTTTCTTCATCGCAGGCCAGGGGCTTTTTACGCTGCACATAGGCGACTATGTGTACAGCTTGCGCTGTGAGAAGAATGACTTGCTGATCATCCCGGCCGGTGTACCGCACTGGTTCGACATCGGCGAAAACCCGCACTGTGTGACACTGCGTTTGTTCAACACGGCCCAAGGCGTTGCGCCCTCTTTGACCGGTGATGCGATTGCCACCCGCTTTCCAGGGCTGGATGACTAAGCATAGATAACTGAATGTTCAACCCTGGCAAGTTGGAAGTTGCTGTGGGAAGAAACTTAATTATTTGTAGGGCAACGCTGTTTGTTCGGTGCTGTGCGCTTTGATTCCGCTCTTTATGTAACTCTCTGTTCGGCGTCAATGTTTATGCCATCTGTCAATGGGAGGAATCCGAAAGATGGCAGCGCATCAGCAGATATAAGGAGAGAGCAATGAGTGGCCCCGAGGAGACGTATCGCCCGTTGGTTATCGTGCCGACGGCTATCAGAAAACGCATGAGCTTGTCCGGCAAGCCCCTGACTTCCACCGAGCTGGAAATCCTGCGATGGGCCTCCGAGGGCAAGACCGTCTGGGAAATCAGCCAGATTCGCGCCACCTCTGAAGCCACGGTTAAATTTCATCTGCGCAACATCTACGGCAAGTTGGATGTCACCAACCGTGTACAGGCAAAGAATGAGGCCGCACGCCAGGGCTTGTGCTGAAGGCACAAAAAAGGGGCGCGACGCCAATGGCGCCGCGGCCCTTTTTTGCGTTTGAATTCGCTCAACTCGAAGACGCCCATTGATGCAAGAGCCCTTCTGCTTCTGTTCACGCACTCAGACAAGCTTTGCGATGTGTATTTGCGCCGAAAAACTAGAGTTCTCGCCTTCTTGTCGGACGTTTCCCAAAGATGCTGTTGCCGGCCATTTTCCATTGCGTGCACCCTACCGGGATTCTAGTGTTGGCATGTCGCTGCCTATCCGCGACTCGGCTTTTGCAAGTGCCATTACCCTTTTGGCATACCTGCAAACACTTAGACAAGGAGCAAGCCATGAACCAGAAGATCCAGGAAGGTGCGACCGCACCCAATCATCAAGACGTCGAGAAAGTATTCTTCAGCAAGGAAGAGTTGCAGGTCTTGAGCGATGCCATCAAGAAGTCCAAGACCCGTGTTTCCGAAACCAAGGCTGCGAGCTGCGCGTACCACCGTTGAACTGACCCCGAAAAAGCAAGAAAGTCCTTTCTTGCTTTTTCATTTTTTGGGTACTGAGTATTCAGTTGTCGATCAGGGAGGTGGACATGAGGGCGATCTTTATCGGCCATCAAACGTGGCTAGTGGAACATGGAAGTACAAGGATCCTGATTGACCCGCTGTTATGTGAAGACTTCGGGCTGGTCGACGAGCACCGGATCGAGATCTATCCGCCGCGTACCGTCGATGCCGCCGCACTTTCCGATATAGACCTGATTTTCCTCAGTCACGAACATTCCGATCATTTCGATATCAAGTCGCTGAATCTGTTACCACGTTCCGCCCAGTTTGTGGTGGGGGCGACCATTGTTGAACCGGTCAAACAATGCATCCGTGACCTCGGATTTACCCTTACGCAAGTCAACGACACCGATCAAATGCGGGTCGGCGACTTGAGCCTACGCTTCTACCCGGCGGATCCGAAGACCGCCTTCTGGGAAAGCCGGGTCACCCAGGTGCATATCGAGGAGGCCGAGCAGTCGAGCGGTGGCATCTTCATTGCTGTGGATGCCCTGGTGTCCGAAGTGTTCAAGACCGATATCGTCGCAGGACGACTGGTACCGCCCAAGCTGGTGATCGTCTCGAACAACTCTAGGGTATCGCCTCCAGGAGCCTTTCAGTCCCTGGAAAACTGGGGCAAGAACGCAAGTGACAGCAACCGTAAAGTCGGTCCGTTGGGGATTGGTGTGCTCAGCGCCGTGCTGACCGGCTACATGGACGATTTTCCGGTGCAACCCGAGAACATCGCCCTTTGCGGTGGTGGGTTCATCAAGCGCCTGGGCGGTTTCGCCGCTTTCCCGTTTTCCGATCAGCCGACATTGAGCCGCTTGGCCAATCAGCTCAGCCTGGACACCAATATTGTCGGCCTGCTGCCAGGCGAAGCCTTTGCCCTGGACACTGATCCCAGGCCGCAGGCGGTTATCGACTGGGTTCAGGTGGATAAGGTGCAGCACAACTTGCTAATGGAGGAGCTGGACCAGTTCATCGATGCCCGCAAGACCGTCGAGGTGGTCGCATCGGTACGCCCGGACGTGCAGGACGCCGAGGCGTATGAAGAGTTGCTGCGACGTGCGCAAGCCGAGCTGCAACGCCTGGCGAAAAGCCTGATGTTGTTTATCACCGGACGCAAGGTGTTGGCGATGTCTCACTACAACGGGTGCAAGCTCGGGCCGAAAAGAATCGTTTTTAGTTTTGTCGCCCATGCCTTGGGGCGTCAGGACAGCTATGCACTGAATCTGATCAGCGGCCAGTTCGAGGCTGAGGCGCATAACCAGCTCGAATCGCTGGTGGGGCTGTATCCCTTTGGAGTATGCCTGCCCTTGGTGGACTTCATCGGCATGGTCGAAGGGGACCTGCAGGTCTGGGACATCGTCGGCGTTTCGGTCCAGTCCTGGTTTGAGACCGGCATCTTCGATGGCCTGATCCCGTTCTTCTACAGCTATTACGGCGAGAACGGCAGTCCTGAGCTCTTGGCGAAAATCATCTGGCGCAGCATGCGCAATCTTGAGGTGTGCCCATGCAACTGACGATGATCGGCCACGAAAGCTGGTCACTGCAGGCTGGTGATTGCCATGTGTTGATTGACCCGGTGCTGGGTGGTGGCTTCGGTTCCGATGCTGACCGGCAGTTTGCGATAATCCCGGCGCGCAACGTCGATCTGCAGCGTATGCCGGCGGTGGATGGCATTGTATTGACCACCGAGCACCTGCAGCACTTTCACCCGCCCTCCTTGCGCCGTCTGTCGTCGGACTGTGGGCATTTGCTCAAGCGCAAAGTGGTCTATGTCCCGGAACTGTTTCCCGGCGCGGCCGAGGCGATTGTCCGTGCATGCGGTTACGAGGTGCGGCGGGTCGATACTCAGGCAGAGTTCGTTATCGGCTCGCTGAGGCTGCGCTTCTACATGCCCTTCACCGAGGTACTGTTCTGGGACAGCCGGGTAGCGTCGCTGCATGTCGAGCATCAGGGCCGCGAGGCGGTGTTCATCCAGTCCGACACCCGAATCGCCGACGTCTACTTTGCCGATGTCAATAATGGAGCCGTTGCCTGGCCCCAGGTCATGGTTATGACCAATAATTTCCAGTGCAGCGGGACGCAAGGGCCGATTGGCCTGGACAACCTGTTGCCGGTGCCGGACCAACGCTACACCCGGCTGTCCGGCTTGCGTCTGCTGGACGAAATCGTACACAGACCGATGCGCCGACTGAACCAGGTGCCGACCCTGCTCCTCGCGGGCAATGGATATCGCGATCCCTTTGGCAAGACGCATCACCCCTGGTCGAACCTCGAACTTGCGCAGATCTGTAGCGAACTGTCTTTGTTGCGAGCGGTGCACTCACTGACACCCGGCGAAAGCTTTGACGTGGCGCCGGCTCGGCCTGGCGAACCGGCTGGCTGGATCTGCGCATCCGAGGAACAGATAGGGCCCTGCCCACCGAAAGGGCGACGCCAGACGGTCTCTCTTGATACACAGCGGATCAAGGCCCATCTCGACGAAATGGCCAGGACCTGGCTGATTACTCGCTACGGCCAGGTCCTGATGGCTCAGAGCAACTACCTGGGGCGCCCCGTTAGTCCGTGCCGTGCGGTGCTGCAATTGATCCGGGACGACGGCGCCGGTCACCAGTGGGTGCTGGATGTGTCCAGGGTCGAGTTCATCGAGGTGCCGGACGAAGGCGAGGGGGCGATCAAGCGTTATCCCTACGGCATCCGTGTCGACCATGGCGATTTCTGCAAGCTGGTTCTCGGCGAGTTGCAGATATGGGAGCTGCTCAACCTGTCGGCATCGCAGTGGTATGTCTGCGATCGCTATGACAGCCCACTGGCGTTCTGGCTCGAGTATTACAACGAGCAAGTGGACTATGGACGTGCCTTGCGCAGTTATGAGCTGTCCCTGGTGACTGCGCCATGAGCCGGCAAAGAGCCTTTGAGCATGTGCATCTCGAACTCCTCGGCGCAGCTCAGGTACAGCAGCAGCGACAGGCGCTTGCCGAGCTGTTGGCCGAGCGTTATCAGGTTTTGCGGGTACTTGGCCAGTCGGTGAAGTCCCTGGTCTGCTCGGGCGTGTGCGTGGCCTCGGGCGAGCAGGTGGTGATCAAACGTTATTTCGATGAGGCGGCCTATACCGCCGAAGCCAGCGGATACTTGCTGTTCCGCTCGGGGCCGATCGCAGGCATGCGCTGTCAGGATGCGCGGCACCAGGTACTCGTGCTGGAGTCTCTTCAAGGGCGTTTGCCCGGTCCGGCCGACCTGCCTGAAGTGATCGCGGCCTACGCGGCGATGCATGCCACGGCCCTTGCGAATATCCAGCGGGTCATGGGGCACCGCAGTACCCCTGAGTTTCTCGATCCCTGCCTGTCGTCGCGCTGCCGTTTGCCGCCGTTCGACCTGCAATGCATCAGCGTCGGTGACTGCAAGTCGGAGCATCTGCTCGTTACCGTGGATGGCGTGCGCATCCTCGACTTGGAGACTCATTCCCTGCAGCGCAGTGTGTGGTTCGACATCTTGTCCTTGAGCCGCTTCCTGGGGGTGGGGCCGGTAAGTTCGTGGAGTCTGGAGGAATGGGTGGCCCGTTACTGTGAGTGCCGGAAGATTCCCGCCCACTATTATGATCTGCAGAAAATCCAAGACTGCCTGCTGCGTGTACAGGCCCTGGAGCCTGGTCGGGTGTACTGCGAGGAGGCGCTGTCGTGAAGTGGATGTACTGTTTTACGCCGACATTACGCTATCAGCCGTTCGCTCGCTCCGAAGAGCGAGCTTTCGCCGACGGCTTTTTCGGCTTGGCCTTCAGCCTTGCGCCCTGGGCGGTCGGCGCTTATGTATGGGTGTCGTTGTTGCAATACGCCGTGCCGCTGTTGTTCATCTACAAGCTGAGCACACTGGTGGCGGCCCAAGGCATCGTCGATATTGTACTGACGGACACCGTGCTCCTGGCGTTCTTGGCCATCAGCGGTTTTTTGCTGATGGTGAGCGAGCTCAATCTGGAACGCTACATCTCCCTGACGTTATGCCGCGAGTTCGAGCGCCTTCTGGCGCGCAAGATGCAGCCCCGTGTAGATGTGTCGGTGCTGGAGCGGGTGGTTTCGCGGGATTTCAGCGTCATTCTCGATGGCATCGGTGCTAGCGTTAACCTGTTGGCTATTCCGGTTTTCCTGCTGCTTTCAATCCTGCAGGCGTTGTTGGTCTTTGGCACGGCAGGTTTCTGGGCGGTTGCGGTGATCGGTGTGTTCCTGCCGCTTTCCTATCTGCTGTCCTGGCTCTCAGACCGCAACTACCAGCGGATCATGGATATGGCGGCGCAGCGTATCGAACGGTGTTCGGCATGGTTGCGTAAAGGCCCGTGGCTCAAGCAGTTCGCCGACCGGACGGTCTTGCAGAGCATCGAGCGGACACTGGGGGGCGAACGCTGCCTGCGCAACCTGGATACTCTGTTGCGTGGTGCCGACAGCTACATCATCGGTTTCGGTCGCTTGATTCCCTTTGTGTTGCTGGGGCTGCTGGGCACCTCGGAATCGGCCACGGTCTGGGAAGGGGCGATTTTCTGGCTGAGCATCCCGTTGCTGGCGGCGGTGCTAGCGCTGCCCCGATCCTATGTGAGTTACAAGGCCATCGGCCGCTCTCTGGAAGCACTCAATGGTCTGTATCAGAATTCCTCCAGGCATTCGGTGCTGCGACCCGCCGCCGCCGATCTGGCCCGGGGCGTGATCGAGTTCGATGCCGACTGGCCGGTCTGGCCTGCGAAGCTGGTCGAACTGATTCCTGGCCCGCTGGAGAGCCAGCGCGAGGACCTGCACGCGTTGCTGGGCGCTTTCCGGCTGGTACCCGAGCTGGGGCCGAACCCACAGCAGGTCCTGCAGCTGCCCATCGAGCTGGACGGGAGCAATCTCTCTGCCGGACAACGCCTGCGCCTGCAACTGCTGCGCGGGGTGTTTCTGGCCCGTGCCCAGGACGGAACCCTGAATATCGACCACGACCTCTCGGCGTTGGACGCTGCGGCCGCGCTGGCAGTGAAAGACGCCTTGGAGTGCCTGTCCTGGGTAAGCTTCAGCCCATCGGCAGCAAGAGCGATAGCGCAGCGCAAAGGCTCACCCGTGCAGGTTAGTGAGCGGACGGCTTCGACGGTGCCGGCCAACTGCCGGGCACTGGATCGCTTCAGTCTCGGCGATCTGTTCAAGTATTGTGGCTGGGGTGTGCTGATGTTGATGGTGCCGGCGCTGATGATGAGTTATGCCGCCAACCTGACGCTACCAGAGGCAGGCTTCTCGCCTTGGCAGGTTGTGTTGTATGCCGTGGTCGGGGTAGGGGCAGGAATCGCTGCCGGGCTGTTTATCGAGAATCTGTTGCGCAGCCGCTTTTCCCGCTTGTTCACCGATGGCTTGCGAGACATTCGGGTCACTGGCCTGGCCGATGCGCTGCAGGTGGTTTCTCGCGACGTCACCACGACATTCGAACGTATTGCCTGGTATGCCCACGACATTGCCTGGATTATCGCGCTATTGCTGTGCAATGGCGTGGCCTTGTGGATGGGGTTCGGCCTGTTCGGCATCGCGGTGGCGCTGCTGTTCAGCGGCTTGCTGGTGGGGTTGTACCGGCTTTCGATCAACGAGCTATATCGGACCCGGGTGGAAAGCGTTAAGGGATTTGACTCCCTATTGCGCTCGGCCCATGTGACGTTTTCTATTTCCCGGGCCGGTGGCGTGGGTTTTGAACGCATGGGAGATTGGCTAGCGCTCACTCAGCGGGGGACGATAGTCGAGGGGGTGAGGCATTTCTACACCACTCGCATGCGCAGTGTTATCACCCGTACCGTCACGGCAGCCAGTTGCACTTTGCTCAGCGACCTAGTGATTGTTCTGGTGGTCCTGATGGGCTGGCTCTACCGGCCCAGCGATTCGGCTTTTGTGCTCGCGGTCACGGCTTTGTTACTGGTGCGTTCCGATCTGGCCAATGTGTTTTTGGCCGTCACAGGTTTCAAGTCGCAGTCGGTGTCGGTGGAGCGTCTGCAGCATTTTGCCCGGCCCAAAAGCTCGGTGGTCGTGGCGATTGCTGGGCAAAGCCTGAGCATTGCTCCCTTTATTGCTCAACATGCCTATCGTGCCCTGAGCCTGGAACGGAGCCGGTTGTATTCGCTATCGGGGCACTCCGGTTCTGGCAAGAGCGATTACCTCAAGGGCGTGGCCGGTATCACCGACGTGATCATCGAAGAGGCGGGCATGGTGAAGGCCATGACATCAACCTGCTATTACCTGGACAGTAATTCCCTGGCGCTGCTCGGCGGTGAACCCGGGGCAAGCGGCTGGCTGGATACTTGGCTGAGCGCGTTGCCGGAGGACCGCCATCATCTGTTGTTGCTGGACGAGCCGTTCAGTGCTTTGCGCGCGGAGCAGTTGGCCGAGCGTGTGCAAGCGTTGCACCTTTACGCCGAGCGTAGCGGTAACACCCTGGTGCTGGTGGATCATCGTTGCCGACTGGAAAATGACATAGAGCTCGGCGAGCTGGTAGTTGATTGCCCGGAGCGAGGAAAGACTCATGGATGAGCCGATTCTGTACTTGGGCGACCGGGGGTTTCTTAAACGTTACGGCAGTCCTTACTCGGCGCAACAGGTCGAGGAGATCGCGCGCAGGGTTCTGGCCAAATCCGGACTGGGCCTGGCCAGCGGCGACTGGTCCACAGCCAAGGCTGTCAGCAATGCCTTGGCTGGGGGCGCACGAACGCGGCATATCTATCATTCGCGGTTTTTGCTGCGAGTCACCGAGCAGGCAACGGGGCAGGGCGTCAGTGTCCGTCAGATCCAGGCCAACCCGGAGTACTACTACACGGCTCCTGGATATACTTTCGCCGCCGATGCGCAACAGATAGCCGAAGACCTCGATATCATCCACTACTGCCAGCCGGGCCTAGTGACCCTAGGGGGCGACTGGCTGGACATTCTGCTTGCGCAACAGCAATACGCGCTGCTCGAAGCGATCCTGCAACAGATGGAGGCGGCCATTGCGATTGCCTCGCGAATTCTCCTGGGGTTCCACCCCAGCGCCGGCTTCCTGCAGGTGCTGAGAGAGCGATCGTTCGCCGGCGCCGCGGTGCCGGTCAACCTGCTGAACATGCAATGCCCAAGCTACGCCGGCTACTTGCGCCAAATCAAGGCCCGATCCCGCCTCTACGCCGTGCATTGCCTGGCGGGCGGCGATATTCCGCTGGCGCCTGCGCTGCACTACGCCTTTCATCATCGGCAGGTAGACGCTTGTATCGTCGGCGCTACCCGTACGCGGCATATCGAGGCATTGACGGCCTGCGAGGCTGGCTTCAGGAGTTCGATGAGATGAACGTGATTCTCATGCGCCGTGCGAGGAAGTTCGATGAGGAGTTATTGCAAAACCACCTGCATACGCTGCAGTGCGCACATGGTGACCTGCTAGTTCTGTCCGGGTGCTCGACCTGCTATGCCCCGGTCCTGTCGCTGGCTGGCAGCTTGGGGATCCAGACCCTGGTCTTCGAGCAGGAGTTCTACGATCCGCAGCAGGTCTATGGGGCTCGCAAGATGGATTGGTTGTTCGATTCCTATGCTGGTCGCTACGGTAGCCAGAGCCTCAACACTCTCTACCATGTATTTGCCATCGAACTGGAAGCGATTCTGCACCGGTACAGCGAAAGAACCCTAGTGATCTATCTCGACCAGTTACTGCTCGAAATCGCATATGCCGTACTTGCCGGTCTGCCATTGAAGATGCTCCAAGGCTTTTCGCTGTACCTCGAAGAGCTGAGTATCGCGATCCTCGCCAGGGTTCCGTTCAAGGACGGGTTCCAGACACTGCTGCTGAAATCGAATGTAACGCCGGCGCAAGCCTTCGTCGGCAGGCCCGAATTGAAACTGGTGCGGTAACGCCGTCTGCCTGTTGGAGTGATCGCCGTACCTACCCGTGATTGACGAGAAAAGGAGTGTTCATGGACCCGCAACGCAAGGACTATCTGGCGACAGAGGCGGTCTACACCGGCGATTCACTGCGCATCGGCAACGAGTACGTCATGCATGAGTGGGAGAGGCCACTGATCCGCAGGATGGTCGAGGACCTCAAGCTCACGCCTGATGACCGGCTACTGGAAATCGGCTTCGGTATGGGTATCTCGGCCAGCATCCTGCAGGAGTTCGGCCCGGCGTCCCATACCATTGTCGAGCCCCACCCACAGGTGCTGCTCCAGGCCGAGCGCTGGAAGGGCGTACGTAAGAACATTCAGTTGCACCCCGGCTACTGGCAGCAGCTTGACACCAGCAGCCAGCGTTATTCCGCGATTTTCTTCGATCCGTTCGCCGATGAAATGGCGGCGGTTGACAACGAAAACCTCAGGTTCCTTAAGTTTGCCGCGCAGTCGCTGCTCGATGATGGCGGGCGCCTCGCCCTTTTCTGCATCCGGACCTTGCTGCCGCAGGAGTACCAGCGTGTGATGTTCGAACACTATCGCCGCGTGGAAATCAGTTCCGTGCAGGTTGCGCCCAGGGATACGGCCAACCCCACGGCGGACTTGGACGGGAAAATGATTTCAGTCGTGCTGCACAAATAGCAAAAGCCTCGAGTCAGCCATCCCAGGTCCGCTCGCCGGACATGCTTGGCTCGACATAAAAAACCATTGGTAACAATAACGGTGATAACGGTGAGCAATCTTACAGCGCGTCTTGGCCTAGTCGGCTTTATCTGGTTTTTTGGCAGCCATGCATGGGCTCAGACTCAGGCCCCGACAGCCCCAGCCTCGGCCGCCACCTCCTCCAGCAAAGCAATGACCATCATTTTCGAGCCGCCCAAGGGTCAGGAAGAGGCGTTCCTGCATACCTTCGTCACCTCTCAGGCTGCGCACATGCAGACTTATGCGGGTAAGTCGAAGGAAGGGGTCAAGGTGATCAACCTGATCCCCACCGAACTGGGCGAGCCGCTGATCCACCTGATGATCTACCGCGACCCTGCGACCTTCGAGCGAGCCAAGCGGATATTCGCTTCGCGCGAGGCCATGAGCGGCTATATCGACGGCCATGTGAAAGCCTACGGCGGTTACCACATTCCCAAGGAGTACCTGCGTCACACCAAGGTGTACATGAGCAACGTACTCACTGAGTAGTCGAAGGAATTACTCGGCCGCCGATGCAGCGGCCGATACGCAGAGAGAGTCCAGGCTATGCGCGTGGTTATCGGGGCGTTGTTGATTGGCCTAGTGTTTTTCGCGGTTCCCAGTCTGCAAGCAGGCAGTCGTGGCGAGCTCTTCATGTTGAGCAACGGTTGTATCAATTGCCACGGTTTCGAGGGACAGCGCACGCCGGGGGCGATTCCTTCGCTGGCCGGCCAGCCCGAGGCCTACCTGTACAAGACCCTGGCGGCTTATCGCGACGGCACTCTCAAAGGCACCATCATGAACCGGGCGATGGAAGGGTACGACGACCAGACGCTCAGGCAGTTAGCCGAGTATTACAGCAGCCTGCCGAAAGAATCGCTGGGGGGGGCCTCGTCCCAGGCACACAAACAGGGTGAGCGGCTGTACGCGCAATACTGTTCCAGTTGCCATGAGGAGCAGGCAGATACGCCGTATGTGAGAGGACAGAATGCGCAGTATATGCAAGGAGTGCTGAAGGATATGGTCACAGGCCAACGAACGATGCCAGAGGAAATGACCAGTGCGATGTCTGCCCTCAAAGGCGAGGAGTTGCAGCAGCTTCTGGGGTATCTACAAGGTTGCGCGCAGGGGGCTCTATTTCGATGAACCCACAACGCAGGCTGCTGCTCAGGTGGCTGGCCACGGGCATCGGCGTTTCCTCGATCCAGGCCCTGGCCAGACCTGCGGTGGCCGTGACGGCCCACTCTTATGCGGTAGTGGTGATCGGCGGTGGTTTTGCCGGCGCAACTTTCGCTCGTACTCTCAGGCGCCTGGACGCCAACGTCGGCATCACTCTGGTCGAGCCCAGCCGGCAGTATCACTGCTGCCTGCTGGGGGTTGAATACCTGGTGGGCAAGCGGGACGAAGAAACCCTGGTCTTTGGTTACGAGCAGTTACGAGCCGAGGGCATCGAGGTGGTCCATCAGAAGGCGCGCTTGATCGATGCCAAACGAAAGCAGATCAGGCTCGCGGACGGTTCGGTGCTCGGCTTTGACCGCTGCGTAGTGGCAACGGGTATTGGCTACAAGTACGACAGCATCGCCGGTTACAGCGAGGCGGTGTCCAGTCGTGTACCTCATGCCTGGGGCGGCGGCGAGCAACTGCGCTTGCTCCGGCAGCAACTGGAGGCCATGCCCAACGGCGGCAATGTGCTGATCTCGGTACCCGTGGACGATTACCGCTGCCCACCCGGGCCGTATGAAAGGGCCAGCCTGATTGCCGATTATCTCAAGACCCACAAGCCCGATTCTCGGGTGATCGTCCTGGATGCCAAGCCGCGGTTTGCCAAGCAGGCGCAATTCGAGCAGGCCTGGAAACGTTTCTATGGCTATGGGAGTAAGCAGGCCACCATCCAGTGGGTCGGCGCCTTGCAGGGGGGGACCGTGCTAGGTTTCGACGAAGCCAAGGGGCAGTTGCTGACCGAGGGTGGTCCGGTCAGCGGCCATGTGATCAATATCATTGCGCCCCAACAGGCAGATGATTTTTCACGGCACAACGGCCTGGCCGCAGAGCATGGCTGGTGTCCGGTCAACACCCAAACCCTGGAATCCCTGCTAGTACCGGATGTGCATGTGATCGGCGACGCGGCCTACGCCGAGAAACTGCCCAAGTCGGCCTTCGCTGCGACATGCCAGGCCAGGGTCTGTGCCTTGGCCATCCATAGCCAGATGCACGGCCTGGAGCTGCTCAAGCCGCAGTATATGAATGTCTGCTACAGCCTGTGTGGCGACAACTATGGTATCTCGGTGCTCCTGCACTACCAGCATGACGCAGCCAGCAATGTCATCGAGATCCAGACCTTGCGGGTCACACCCCTGGACGCCAGCGATGAAGATCACCGTCGTGAAGCGCTGTCGACCTACAGCATGTTCGACAGCTTGGTCAAAGAGGCATTTGGCTAGACTTGGGACCACTAAGAGGGCTGCGGGACCGAATAAAAACGCCCGATACAATGCATCGGGCGTCGGGAAGAACCAGGTGTAAACCTATTCAGGACTGGATACTGTCGCTTAGGCCGAATGATAAGTCGGCAGCGCAAAGCGGTTCTGGCTTTGCAACATCGAAATCTGCGGCAGTTCGCTGGCTTGTTCAGCCAAGTCACGGCGAATGGCGCTGATGACCCAGGTCAGTTGATCGGCGGTGTGCAACTGCTGATAAGAGATCGAGCGCTTGACCTGTTTACCTTCGCTGTTGCGCAGGGTCAACAGGATACCGCCGTCCGGACGTGGCTGGGTGGTGACGTCGTAGTTGGAGAATACCGAAGCGAATTTATCTTGGATCAGGCTCATGTCTATCAGCTCCATTGGCTCAAGTTGGCAAGCATGGAGTGATAGGTGCAGTGATTGTGCCAGTATTGGATTTTCTAGAAAATCCTTATAAATCAGTCATTTATAAATTTATAGGATTTTCATTTTCGTGCAATTTGCATGAAGGGCCATCGTGCATCCTGCATTTTGCGCTATCTGCCCGGTGATTTTCCGGGCCGGAGGGGAAGGGCTGTAATGATACTGACCGCCTTTTGCCAGGAAAAATCCCGGTCGGCTGGCAGGCCGTCATCGCAGGCAAGGCGGCTCCCACATTTAAATGGTGGAGTGTCAGGGGGATAGGCATCGGGCGGCCGCCACGGGATACAAAACTTTTCAAATCCCGCGTGTACAGCCAAAGAACCGCTGACGTATTTTCCGCTACACCAGTCGATGTACCTGGACCAGACCAAGAATAAGAAAAGGGACGTCCCTCCATGACTCATCAGCAAGTCGACATGATCACCTGGCGCATGATGCTGCGTAAGGTGCCTGCCATCGTTCGGGCGCTCCCACGGGTGGTGCGCGGCATGCGTGCGGCCAACGTCACCGACCCCAACCAACCCTGCGGCCTGGGCTGGCATTTCGAACAAGCCACCTTGCGTAACCCTGACGGTGCTGCCCTGCTGTATGGGGACAGCGTGATCAGCTACCGCGACGCCAATCAGTGCGCCAATCGCATTGCCCATCACTTGCAGGCCCAGGGCATCCGCAAGGGCGATGTGGTAGCGCTGTTTATCGAGAATCGCCCCGAGTTGCTGCTCAACGTGCTGGCCGTGGCCAAGCTGGGCGGCATCTGCGCCATGCTCAACACGGCGCAAACTCAAGGGGCGCTGGTACACAGCCTGACCCTGGTCAAGCCGGTTGCCATTGTGGTCGGTGCCGAATTGCTGAGCCCTTACGCAGCAGTGCGCGATCAAGTCCAGATCCCGGCCGAGCGCACTTGGTTCGTGGCCGATCAGCCGGGCAGTAGGGTGCCCGACGGCTACATCGACCTGATGGCCGCCAGTGCCGAAAGCCCGGTGGACAACCCGGCGAGTTCCGCGCAGGTGTTCTTCCACGATCCCTGCTTCTATATCTACACCTCCGGCACCACCGGCTTGCCCAAGGCCGGCATCATGAAGCACGGGCGCTGGACCAAAACCGCCGTGAGCTTCGGCAGTATCGCTCTGGACATGGGGCCGCAGGACGTCCTCTATTGCACCTTGCCGCTATACCACGCCACCGGCCTGTGCGTGTGCTGGGGGGCGTCGATTATCGGCGCGTCCGGCTTTGCCATTCGGCGCAAATTCAGCGCCAGCCAGTTCTGGGACGATGCACGCCAGTTCAAGGCGACCACTCTGGGCTATGTCGGTGAGCTGTGCCGCTATCTGCTCGACCAGCCCGCGAGTGCGCAGGACCGCGATAACCAGGTGACCAAGATGGTCGGCAACGGCCTGCGCCCCGGTGTGTGGGCGCAGTTCAAGCAGCGTTATGGCGTGGAGCATATCTGCGAACTGTATGCCGCCAGCGACGGCAATATCGGCTTTACCAACGTGCTGAATTTTGACAACACCATCGGCTTTTGCCTGCAGCATTGGGCGCTGGTGGATTACGCCCATGACACCGGCGAACCGCTGCGCGGCAACAATGGGTTCATGGTCAAGGTGCCCACTGGCGGGCAGGGCCTGTTATTGGCGCGCATTGATGATAAGTCGCCCTTCGACGGTTACACCGACCCGGAAAAGAACCGCAAGGTGGTACTGACCGACGTATTCGAAAAAGGCGACCGCTATTTCAACACCGGCGACCTGGTTCGCAGCATCGGTTTCGGCCATGCGCAATTTGTCGATCGCCTGGGGGATACCTATCGCTGGAAGGGCGAAAACGTCTCGACCACCGAGGTGGAAAACGTCCTGCTGAAACACCCGCAGATCGCTGAAGTGGTGGCCTATGGCGTCGAGATCGACAACACCAACGGCCGCGCAGGCATGGTCGCCATCACCCCCAGCGAATCCCTGGCCAGCCTGGACATGCGCGAACTGCTGCAATTCGCCCACGGTCAGCTGCCCCCTTATGCGGTGCCGTTGTTTTTGCGGATCAAGGTGAAGATGGAAACCACCGGCACGTTCAAGTACCAGAAAGTGAAGCTCAAGGAGCAAGGGTTCGACCCGGACAAGGCTGGCAATGACCCGGTCTACGCCTGGTTGCCGGGTTCGGACAGCTATGTGCCGGTGACCGGGCAATTGCTGGCGCAGATCCAGGGCGGGCAATTCCGTTATTGATTCTGGCTATGGCGGCTTTTGACAAAAAAGCCATGACACCGGGGAACTCCATCGCGACACTGGGCGCCTTAAACAGTTATGTCAGTCGCCTCAGCAAGGAGCCCCCATGTCAGATCAGCCTAAACAAATGACCGAAGACGAAGCCGCCGAGTTTGCCGAGCAAGTCTTCGACGTCGCGCGGCGCGGCGACGCCGCCATGCTTGCCGCACTGTTGGCGAAAGGCCTGCCGGCCAACTTTCGTAATCACAATGGCGACACCCTGTTGATGCTCGCGGCGTACCACGGCCATGCCGAGGCGGTCAAAGTGCTGCTGGAGTTCAAGGCCGACCCCCTGATCGCCAACGACAAGAACCAGTTGCCGATTGCCGGCGCGGCGTTCAAAGGCAATCTGCCGGTGGTCCAGGCGTTGATCGAGGGCGGCACGCCGATTGACGCGGCCTCCTCGGACGGGCGTACGGCCTTGATGATGGCGGCGATGTTCAACCGCGTTGACATGGTTGACTATCTGCTTGGTAAAGGCGCAAACCCCAAGGCCACCGATGCACAAGGCGCGACGGCACTGGCCGCGGCGCAGACCATGGGCGCGGTGGATACGGCGGCGCAGTTACAGAAACTGGTGTAGGCTACGCGCCCTTCAAAACTTGCCCGTTACAGGATCGCCCCATGAAAACCGCCCTCGTCGAACTCATCAGCAAAATCAGCGCCGGCGTCATGGGGGACGATGAAGTAGCGCGTATCGCCGAAGAAGCGGCCCAGGCCTACGCGGACCCGGCGGCGTTCCTGGCGGCCAATCCGGATATCAACTACGACGACAGTTTCCCGATCCCGCTGGGGGAGTGGGTGGTGGTCGGTAGCCTGCCGGACACGGTGTTGTTCCAGGCCGATACCTATGGCGACCTGTTTGCCCAGATCGTTGCGTCGTTCGGTCCGGGCGTGGCGTTCAACCTCAAGCCCAAGCAACTGGCCAAGACCGAAGACCTGACCGCGCTCAACCGCATCCAGATCCAGATGAGCGCCCTGAGCCCGGAAGATGGCGGTTATGTGCTGATGAACTTCAGCCAGTTGTTGGATGACGAGATCCAGGCAGTGCTGGTGTTCGGCAACGACCTGGCGCGAGTGCTGGAACTGTGTGCCGAAGTCGGCATCAAGGCCGAGCCCTCGCTTGAAGCCTTGAAGATTGCCGTACACGTCTGAAATAAAACGGAACCCGCGCCAAGGCTGACTATCCTACAAGTGCATGCCCTCACTTAGGAGCGACACCATGGGTTCCACGTTTAATAGTCTGATTGGCCTGATCATCCTCGCGCTGGATATCTGGGCGATCATCAACGTGTTCAAAAGCGGCGCCAGCACCGGCGCCAAAGTGTTGTGGATCCTGTTGATCCTGCTGTTGCCAGTGCTGGGCCTGATCATCTGGGCTATCGCCGGGCCGCGCGGTAACGTGCGGATCTGAGCCCTAATGCCAGTGTAGGAGCGAGCTTGCTCGCGAAAAACGTCAACGATAACGCGTGCTTCCTGGATGAACGCGGTGACTTTGAGTTTTTCGCGAGCAAGCTCGCTCCTACGACAGCAGATTTGTGTGTCGAAAGTATTCGCCGCACGAAATTTTCACATCCCATC
Organism: Pseudomonas sp. NBRC 111138; assembly: GCF_001320835.1. Taxonomy (NCBI): domain Bacteria; kingdom Pseudomonadati; phylum Pseudomonadota; class Gammaproteobacteria; order Pseudomonadales; family Pseudomonadaceae; genus Pseudomonas; species Pseudomonas sp. NBRC 111138. Next base: position 33,065 of record NZ_BCBO01000094.1, read on the forward strand.
CAAGACAATTCTCCGGCTTTATCCGGCTGCCAGGGCTCTATCTCCAGCGCCCTTAAAGGCAGGGCCGTGGCATGCGTTCAGTAATTAATAGCCTTGCCGGCCTTGATCGGGCACCATTTGTGCCACCGCGTTAACCGCCTACCCCAGCCAGCCTGGGCGAGGGACGGACGCCACTGCATTATTTCGCAACTTAAACTTCCAATGGGTCCTAAAACGACATGGCAAACCCGGACGCCCTGAATCAGCAGCGAGCTTCAAATCGCCTGCTGCAACCGACCGTCAAATCCCATCTGGCGTACACGCTGCTCTGCGCACTGGTCATGATGGTGATGTTTTCCCTGCTGCGCCTGGCGTTGCTGGTCTACAACCGCGAGATGATCCTCGATACGCCGGCTTCGACGTTCCTCGAAGCCTTCGCCAACGGGCTGCGCCTGGACATTCGCCTGGTGATGTACCTGCTGATCCCGCTGCTGTTGGCGCTGTTCAGCGTGCGGGCCATGGCAGCGCGCGGGTTCTTCCGTTTGTGGCTGACCGTCGCGTCCAGCATCGCCTTGTTCCTTGGCCTGATGGAGATGGACTTCTACCGCGAATTCCACCAGCGCCTCAACGGCCTGGTCTTCCAGTATGTGAAGGAAGACCCGAAAACCGTGATGAGCATGCTCTGGTACGGTTTCCCGGTGGTGCGTTACCTGCTGGCCTGGGCCGTGGGCACGCTGATCCTGAGCATGGCCTTCAAGGGCGCTGACCGCGCAACGCGCCCACGGGGCCCGTTCAGCGGCGGCACTATCAGCACGCGCCAGGTGGCGCCATGGTACAGCCGCATCGCAGTGTTCATGGTTTGCCTGCTGGTCGCCGTGGTCGCCATCCGTGGCACCCTGCGCCAGGGGCCACCGCTGCGTTGGGGTGACGTCTACACCACCGATTCGAACTTCGCCAACCAGTTGGGCCTCAATGGCACCTTGTCGCTGATCGCGGCGGCCAAGGCGCGCTTTGGTGAAGACCGCGCCAACATCTGGAAGGCGACCCTGGAACAACCGCTGGCCACCCAGACCGTGCGTGACATGCTGGTGCTGCCGCAAGAGAAGCTGGTAGACACCGACACCGCTGCCGTGCGCCGTGACTTCACGCCACCGGCCGAGAAAACCCTGCCGATCAAGAACGTCGTGGTGATCCTGATGGAAAGCTTCGCTGGTCATTCGGTGGGCGCATTGGGACGTCCGGGCAATATCACCCCGTACTTCGACAAGTTGACCCACGAGGGCTTGCTGTTCGACCGCTTCTTCTCCAACGGCACCCACACCCACCAGGGTATGTTCGCCACCATGGCCTGCTTCCCGAACCTGCCGGGTTTCGAATACCTGATGCAGACTCCGGAAGGCAGCCACAAGCTGTCGGGCCTGCCGCAGTTGCTCAGTGCGCGTGATTTCGACGATGTGTATGTCTACAACGGCGATTTTGCCTGGGACAATCAGTCGGGCTTCTTCAGCAACCAGGGCATGACCAACTTCATCGGCCGCAATGACTTCGTCGACCCGGTGTTCTCCGACCCTACATGGGGCGTGTCCGACCAGGACATGTTCAACCGTGGCCTGGAAGAACTGAAGGCCCGCGAAGGCGGCAAGCCGTTCTACGCACTGCTGCAAACCCTGTCCAACCACACGCCGTACGCATTGCCGACCCCGTTGCCGGTAGAGAAAGTCACCGACCGTGGCAGCCTCAACGAGCATTTGACGGCCATGCGCTACTCCGACTGGGCCTTGGGCCAGTTCTTTGAAAAGGCCCGCAAGGAGCCGTACTTCAAGGAAACCCTGTTCGTGATCGTCGGTGACCACGGCTTTGGCAATGAGCAGCAGATCACCGAGATGGACCTGGGTCGCTTCAACGTGCCGATGCTGATGATTGCACCGGGCATGCGCGAGAAGTTCGGTGAGCGTGACCACACCGTGGGCACCCAGATCGACATCGTGCCGACCATCATGGGCCGCCTGGGCGGCGATACCTTGCACCAGTGCTGGGGCCGCGACCTGCTGAACCTGCCGGAAGGTGACAAGGGTTTCGGCGTGATCAAGCCATCGGGCAGCGACCAGACCGTGGCCTTGCTCACCGGCGACCGCGTACTGGTATTGCCCAAGGAAATGCCACCCAAGTTGTGGGAATACACACTGGGCGCCGAGCCGACTGGCAAGGTGATTCCTGAGTCGCCGGACGAAGCTGTGCTCAAGCAGAAGCTCGAGTCGTTCCTGCAGACCGCGACCAAGAGCCTGCTGGATAACACCGCAGGTGTGGTAGATGGCAAACCGGACTAACTGACCGGCAATAAAAAAGAGGCCCTCTAGAGGGCCTCTTTTTTTTGCTTTCTTACTTGTAGGAGAGAGCTTGCTCGCTCCTACAAAAAGCGTAGCGCGGCGTTTATATCTTGCCGAGCAACAACAGCACCAGCAGAACAACCAGCACCACACCCAGGATACCCGACGGTCCATAACCCCAGTTACGCGAGTGCGGGAACACGGGCAGGCCACCGACCAGCAGCAGGATCAGGATAATAATCAGAATGAGGCTCATGGTTTTATTCCTTATAGGTTCTTTGCAAAAACCGGCTGTTTAACCGTTGGTTCGTCCATGTACAGTGGGACGCCTTACCCATTCCGACTCTGCTACTTCGTAGAAAATTCATTGTTTTTATAAAACATTTTGATGTGACGCTTATTTCTTTTAACGCGTGCGCAACTTGAACTAATCAGTTGAAAAAAATTGAACTTAGTCGATAGGCACGCTTGCGACCGGGCCCGCGGTTTGCCCGGGGCATTCATCACCCTGATGGTGCGTGGGTAGAGCAAAAACCTTCGCTACACTGCCGGTCACTTCTTTCGTGAACCACAAGGCTACCTCCTATGCAAAACCGCATGATGATCACTGGCGCCGGGTCTGGCCTGGGTCGCGAAATCGCTCTGCGCTGGGCCCGTGAAGGCTGGCAGTTGGCGTTGTCTGATGTCAGCGAGCCCGGTTTGCAGGAAACCCTCAAGCAGGTTCGCGAAGCAGGGGGGGATGGCTTTATCCAGCGCTGTGACGTGCGTGACTACAGCCAGCTCACGGCCTTCGCCCAGGCCTGTGAGGTGAAGCTCGGGGGCATCGATGTGATCGTCAATAACGCCGGCGTGGCCTCGGGCGGGTTCTTCGCTGAACTGTCCCTGGAGGATTGGGACTGGCAGATCGCAATCAACCTGATGGGCGTCGTCAAAGGCTGCAAGGCGTTCCTGCCGCTGCTGGAAAAGAGCAAGGGCCGCATCATCAACATCGCGTCAATGGCAGCGCTGATGCAGGGCCCCGCCATGAGTAACTACAACGTGGCCAAGGCGGGCGTGGTGGCGTTGTCCGAGAGCCTGTTGGTGGAGCTCAAGCAACAGGAAGTGGGCGTGCATGTGGTGTGCCCGTCGTTTTTCCAGACCAACCTGCTCGACTCGTTCCGTGGGCCAACCCCAGCCATGAAGGCTCAAGTGGGCAAGTTGCTTGAGAGTTCGCCCATCTCGGCGGCGGATATTGCCGACTACATTTACCAGCGCGTGGCCGAAGGCGAATTCATGATCCTGCCCCACGAGCAAGGCCGCATGGCTTGGGCGTTGAAACAGAAAAATCCGCAGTTGCTGTATGACGAAATGACCCTGATGGCCGACAAGATGCGCGCCAAGGCGCAGGCTGTTAAGGCCTGATTTGGCTGGGGTCTGTCAGGCAAGTTACCTACCTGTGTAGGAGATGCCTGATTTGCCCGCAAGCCATTGTCGGTCCAGCGCCAAGGGGGCATGGTCGAGGTCCTGTTACTGGAAAAGGACTACCGCCATGCTGGTCTTAAGCCGTGCCATAGGCGAAGCCATCGCCATTGGCGATGACATCACCGTGCATATCCTTGACGTGAACGGCACTCATGTGAAGTTTGGCATCGAGGCGCCGATGGGCGTCAACGTGTACCGCTCCGAGGTGTACCGCAAGATTCTCAAAGGCGAGGGCCAGGCTACCCATCCCGTGCCGGTACCCAACCTTTAGGCGCAGCTTTTCAGTCGAACAGGTGCTTGGGCACATCGTGCTTGAGCATCAACTGGCATTGCTCGCTCTCGGGGTCGAAGACGATCAGCGCCTGGCCTTTGGTCAGCGCCTGGCGCACGCGCAGCACGCGGGTTTCCAGGGGCGTGTCGTCGCCATTATCGGTGCCGTCGCGGGTGACAAAGTCTTCGATGAGGCGGGTCAGGGTATCGACTTCAAGTGCATCGTAGGGAATCAGCATACAAGCCTCAGGTGTCAGGTCCCGGCGATGCTACTGCGCCGGGACCTTTGTTGCCAGTATCAACTCACCGCGTCAGGACTTCTGGCCGACCAGGCTGTCTACCGACGGCACGCGGGTGTCGCTCTCCATTTGCGTTTCATGCTCGATCTGATGACTGAACCGATCCAGTGAGCCCTGGGCCGGTTGCGCATCGCTGGCAAATACCGGCGGGCTGAGGATGTAAGCGCCCAGCAAGCGGCTCAGGGCGGCCAGGCTGTCTATATGGGTACGCTCGTAACCGTGGGTGGCGTCACAACCGAAGGCCAGCAGGGCGGTGCGTATATCATGGCCGGCGGTGACCGCCGAGTGCGCATCGCTGAAGTAATAGCGGAACAGATCGCGGCGTACCGGCAGGTCGTTCTCCGACGCCAGGCGCAGCAAGTGGCGGGACAGATGATAATCATAGGGCCCGCCGGAGTCCTGCATGGCCACGCTCACCGCGTGTTCGCTGGAGTGCTGGCCGGGGGCGACCGGGGCGATATCGATGCCGACAAACTCACTTACATCCCAGGGCAGGGCGGCCGCTGCGCCACTGCCGGTTTCCTCGGTAATGGTGAACAGCGGGTGGCAGTCGATCAGCAAGGGTTCGCCACTGTCGACGATGGCCTTGAGCGCGGCGAGCAGGGCGGCGACGCCGGCCTTGTCGTCCAGGTGGCGAGCGCTGATATGCCCGCTCTCGGTGAACTCGGGCAGTGGGTCGAACGCCACGTAGTCACCCACACTGATGCCCAGGGAGTCGCAGTCGGCACGCGTGGCGCAGTAGGCGTCCAGGCGCAGCTCGACATGGTCCCAGCTCACCGGCATTTCATCCACGGCGGTGTTGAATGCGTGCCCGGAGGCCATCAGCGGTAATACGCTGCCGCGAATCACGCCGTTGTCGGTGAACAGGCTGACCCGGCTACCTTCGGCAAAGCGGCTCGACCAGCAGCCCACCGGCGCCAGGGTCAGGCGCCCGTTGTCCTTGATCGCACGCACGGCGGCGCCGATGGTGTCCAGGTGGGCGGAGACGGCGCGGTCAGGGCTGTTTTTCTGGCCCTTGAGGGTGGCGCGAATGGTGCCGCGCCGGGTCATTTCAAACGGAATGCCGAGCTCTTCCAGGCGTTCGGCGACGTAACGCACGATGGTGTCGGTAAAACCGGTGGGGCTGGGAATGGCGAGCATTTCCAGCAGCACTTTTTGCAGGTACGCGAGATCGGGTTCGGGAATGGTTCGGGTCATGGAAACTCCTGATGAGTTGAGGGCGATCGACGCGCTGCGATCGTGCGATCGTTCCCACGCTCTGCGTGGGAATGCCTCAGGGACGCTCTGCGTCCACTGTGGTGACGCAGAGCGTCACAGGCTGCATTCCCACGCGGAGCGTGGGAACGATCGGTAGTCAGGTAGCTGGCTGACTGTGTGGAAACAACAAATCCACAAACTTCTCAGCCGTGGGTTGCGGTTCATGGTTGGCCAGGCCGGCCCGTTCGTTGGCTTCGATAAACACATACTCTGGCTGGTCGGCCGCAGGTACCATCAGGTCCAGGCCGACCATGGGGATATCCAGGGCACGGGCCGCACGCACGGCCGCGTCCACCAGCGTGGGGTGCAGGATCGCCGTGACATCTTCCAGGCAACCCCCGGTGTGCAGGTTGGCGGTGCGTCGCACGGCCAGTTGCACGCCACGGGGCAGGATGCTGTTGTAGTCGTAACCTGCGGCTTTGAGGGTACGCTCGGTTTCTGCATCCAGCGGGATTTTGCTCTCGCCATCGGTGGCCGCCTGGCGACGACGGCTTTGCGCCTGGATCAACGCGCGAATTGAATGTTGGCCGTCGCCGATCACTTCGGCAGGGCGACGAATCGCAGCCGCGACCACTTCAAAACCGATCACCAGAATCCGCAGGTCCAGGCCTTCGTGGAAGCTTTCCAGCAACACGCGGCTGTCGAACTGGCGCGCCGCTTCGATCGCCTGCTGCACGTCTTCGATGCTGCGCAGATCCACTGCGACGCCATGGCCTTGCTCGCCATCCAGCGGCTTGACCACGATGCGCTGGTGTTCGTCGAGAAACTCCAGGTTGTCGTCGGCGCTGCCCGCCAACTGTTGCACCGGCACCTGCAGGCCCGCCGCCTTGAGCACCTTGTGGGTGAGGCTCTTGTCCTGGCACAGGGTCATGCTGATGGCGCTGGTCAGGTCGCTCAGGGACTCACGACAACGCACGCGACGCCCGCCGTGGCTAAGGGTGAACAGGCCCGCATCGGCATCGTCCACTTGCACATCAATACCGCGTCGGTGGGCTTCTTCGACAATGATGCGCGCGTAAGGGTTGAACTCCGCCTGCGGCCCCGGGCCCAGAAACAGCGGTTGATTGATACCGTTCTTGCGCTTGATTGCAAAGGTGGTCAACGCCCGAAAGCCGAGCTTGGCGTAAAGGCTCTTGGCCTGGCGGTTATCGTGCAGCACCGACAAGTCCAGGTAGCTCAAGCCTCGGCTCATGAAGTGCTCCACCAAGTGGCGCACCAACACTTCACCGACGCCAGGGCGGGTGCATTGAGGGTCGACGGCCAGACACCAGAGGCTGCATCCGTTCTCCGGGTCCTGGAAGGCCTTGTGATGATTGAGGCCCATCACGCTGCCAATCACCGCGCCGCTGTCTTCGTCTTCGGCCAGCCAGTACACCGGGCCGCCTTGATGACGTGGGGTGAGGCGTTCCGGGTCGACAGGCAGCATCCCGCGGCCCTGGTACAGGTGGTTGACCGCTTGCCAGTCGGCCTCGCTCTGTACCCGGCGAATACGAAAGCCGCGAAATACACGGGTGGCCGGGCGGTAGTCGGTGAACCACAGGCGCAGGGTGTCGGACGGGTCGAGGAACAGTTGCTGCGGGTCAATGCCCAGGATTTGCTGAGGCGCGGCCACGTACAGCGCGATATCACGCTCGCCGGGCTGCTCGTTGAGCAGTTCCTGAGCCAGGCTTGCCGGGTCGGGAAAGGTGTGGCCGATCAACAAACGGCCCCAGCCGCAATGCACGGCAATCGGGTCGGCGGCCAGTGCGCTGCCATCTTCGGCCAGGCGCGCTTGCAGGCGCTCGTAGGTCGGCGCCTGGCCCTTGAGTAAGCGTTGGCTGTAAGCCGCGGCATTCGGTTTCATGGATCAGATTCCTTGTTCGCTCAGCCACAGGTTCAGCGCCGCCAGCTGCCACAGCTTGGAGCCGCGCAGCGGGGTCAATTGGCCTTGCGGGTCGGTGAGCAAGCGGTCGAGCATGGCCGGGTTGAACAGCCCGCGGTCCTGGCTCGGGTCCAGCAGCAACTCGCGCACCCAATTCAAGGTATCGCCCTGCAGGTGCTTGAGGCCGGGCACCGGGAAGTAGCCTTTCTTGCGGTCGATGACTTCGCTGGGGATCACCCGACGCGCCGCTTCCTTGAGCACCTGTTTGCCGCCGTCGGGCAGCTTGAACTGGGCCGGCACACGGGCCGACAGTTCTACCAGGCGGTAGTCGAGGAACGGTGTGCGCGCTTCCAGGCCCCAGGCCATGGTCATGTTGTCGACGCGTTTGACCGGGTCGTCCACCAGCATCACCGTGCTGTCCAGGCGCAGGGCCTTGTCCACCGCTGCGTCGGCGCCCGGCATTGCAAAGTGCTCGCGCACGAAATCGCCAGCAGCGTCGTTGGCGGTCAGCCATTTGGGCGCGACGGTGGCAGCGTAGTCGTCGTAGCTGCGGTCGAAAAACGCCTCGCGATAGGCCGCGTACGGGTCGCTGGCACCGTCCACTTGCGGGTACCAGTGGTAACCGGCGAACAGTTCATCGGCGCCCTGGCCGCTCTGCACCACTTTGCAATGCTTGGCCACTTCCCGCGACAGCAGGTAGAAGGCGATGCAGTCATGGCTGACCATCGGCTCGCTCATGGCGCGGAAGGCTGCTGGCAGTTGCTCGATGATCTCGCTTTCGGCGATGCGCAGTTGGTGGTGATGGGTGCCGTAGTGTTTGGCGATCAGGTCTGAGTACTGGAACTCATCGCCACGTTCGCCGCCGGCGTCTTCAAAGCCGATGGAGAAGGTCGACAAATCCTCCACGCCCACTTCACGCAGCAGGCCGACGAGCATGCTCGAGTCGACGCCGCCTGACAGCAGCACACCCACATCCACCGCCGCACGTTGGCGGATGGCCACGGCTTCGCGGGTGCTGTCGAGCACGCGGTCGGTCCAGTCTTCCAGGGTCAGGTGTTTTTCGTCCTCATGGGGGCCGTAGGGCAGGGTCCACCAGGTTTTCTGTTCAGTCTTGCCGCTGGCGTCGATGCGCATCCAGCTGGCGGGCGGCAGCTTTTCGATGCCGGCCAACAGCGTGCGCGGCGCGGGGACCACGGCGTGGAAATTCAGGTAGTGGTTGAGGGCGACCGGATCGAGGATCGGGTTGATATCCCCACCCTTGAGCAACGCTGGCAACGCCGAGGCGAAACGCAGGCGCTGGCCGGTGCGCGACAGGTACAAGGGCTTCACACCGAGACGGTCACGAGCGATGAACAGACGCTGGGCATCACGCTCCCAGATGGCGAAAGCGAACATGCCGTTGAGCTTGGGCAGCAGCGCTTCGCCCCAGGCGTGATAACCCTTGAGCAACACTTCGGTGTCGCCACCGGAATAGAAGGCGTAACCCAGGGCTTCCAGCTCTTGGCGCAGCTCCGGGAAATTATAGATAGCGCCATTGAACGCCAGGGACAGCCCCAGATGGGCGTCGACCATCGGTTGGGCAGAGCCGTCCGACAGGTCCATGATCTTCAGGCGGCGGTGGCCCAGGGCAATCGGCCCTTGGGCATGAAAGCCCCAGGCGTCGGGGCCTCGGGGGGCGAGGTGGTGCGTGATGCGTTCTACGGCTGCCAGGTCGGCAGGTTGATGATCAAAGCGTAACTCGCCAGCTAGTCCACACATAATTTCCTTACCGGTTTTTCCGTTGGGGAGGGGTCAATACTCAATACGCCCAAAAGGGCGCGTACCCAGAAACTGACCCAGTGCTATGCGTGGAGTTTTAGACCGATAAGTTATAAGGCAGATAGCCGCATTGCCTTTAATCCGGCTTTTTTTGTGCAGCGCCCTGGCCTCGCACCAACGCGCGCAGGGCAAATCGATTGGGGTGGCAAGCCTCGGCTACGCTGGTGGGCACTGGCAGGGGCTCATCACTCAGCCATGCAGCCAGCAGTTCGCCGCACAACGGCGCAGTGATCAGGCCACGCGAGCCATGGCCGCTATTGAGAAACAGCCCCGGCAGCCACGGGCAGGGCGTTTGCGGCACTTGCCGGGCGTCTTTGCCCAGTACCGCATAAGCCTGCTGAAACGCCGCATGGTCGGCCAATGGCCCAACGATGGGCAGGTAGTCGGGGCTGGTACAACGAAACGCGGCACGGCCTTCCAGTTGTTCGGCCGCCAGGCGGTCGGCACCCAGGCGCTGCAGCAGGTCGGTAGACATCTCGCGCAGCATCTGCAGGTTGCCGCTGTGTTCGGCGGGCGTGGGCGTGAGGTCTTGATTGTTGAAGTCAAAACTCGCGCCCAGGGTGTGTTCGCCAAGCCGGGCCGGCGCGACGTAGCCCTCGGCACAGACCACCGTGGCCAGCGCTTTACTCGCGCAGGTTTGCGCCAGCCGAGTGATCTGCCCACGGATGCGCTTGAGCGGTATGTCAGCACTGAAGGGGAAACGCTTGATCTCCGCAGCCCCTGCGAGCACCACGACACCGGCGCTGGCCAGCACGCGGTCACCGGCGCGGGCTTGCCATTGGTCGTCGAGCCGGTGCAGTTCCAGTGCCTCGTGGTGGGTGAGCACTTCAATCAGTGGATGTTTGGCCTGCCACTGGCACAGCGCGGGCGGATGCACCCAACCGCCCTCTGGAAAAAACAACCCGCCGTGGGCCAGTTCGATTCCCGCCTTTTGCTGCGCCTGCTCGCGGTCTAGTAGATGCAGCAGGTCCGGAGCAAAGGCGTTTGCCAATTGAGCCTGACGCTGGATCTCTTTGGCGTCAAACGCCAGTTGCAACACGCCACAGCCGTCCCAATCGACACCTCGGTGCAAATGTTCCAGCAGGCGTCGGGTGTGGCCAAAACCGCTGACTATCAGCTGGGACAAGGCCGTGCCATGGGCCGAAAGCTTGAGGTACAACACACCCTGTGGGTTGCCCGACGCTTCCTGTGCCAAGCCGGCGTGGCGCTCGAGAAGGCTGACACGCCAACCCCTGGCGGCCAGGCTGGCGGCGGTCGCGCACCCGGCCAGGCCACCGCCGATGACCAGAGCATGACGTTCTCCCTCGATGGCGGGTGGCCGGGCGAACCAGGGTTTACGTGGGGCCGGCGCGGGTAAGTCGGCGGGCCAACCGACAAACTCCCCACGCAGGATCTCCCACTTATGGCCGATGCCTGGCGTGCGTTTCATCTTGAACCCGGCGGCATTGATCAACCGCCTTACCCAGCCGGTGCTGGTGAAAGTGCTGATGGTCGAGCCCGGTGCCGCCAGGCGCGCCAGTTGGGCGAACAGCTCGGCGGTCCACATGTCGGGGTTTTTCGCCGGGGCGAACCCGTCGAGAAACCATGCATCGACCTGGGCGTCCAGTTGCGGCAATTGTTCCAGCGCATCGCCGATCAACAGGGTCAGGGTCACGCGGCCATTGTCCAGTACCAGGCGCTGGAAACCCTGGTGGATGGCAATGTATTGCGCCAGCAGTTGCTCGGCCAAGGGTTGCAGTTCGGGCCAGAGGGCGAGGGCGCGTTGCAGGTCGGCATGGCTGAGGGGGTACTTTTCCACGCTGACAAAGTGCAGCCGCGCACCGGCGACTGCGTGCTGTTCGAACAACTGCCAGGCGCAGAGGAAGTTCAAGCCGGTGCCGAAGCCAGTTTCACCAATCACCAGGCGCCCACCTGCGGGCAAGGCGGCGAAGCGTTCCTGCAAGCGGTTCTGCTCCAGGAACACGTAGCGGGTTTCTTCCAGGCCCGACTGGTCGGAGAAATACACGTCGTCGAATACCCGCGAATGCGGGCGGCCTTGGTCATCCCAGTCGAGCTGGGCGTGGGTGATGGGGTTCATGGCGGCTCATAAAATGAAAGCGGGCAAAGGCAAGGCGGCCATTCTAGCCGATCAACAGGCGTTGAATTGATCCATGGCAAGGCTGGGTTGTATTTCCTTGCGCGTGTCGGGGCCCAATCCGCTAGTCTTGAGCCATCTTGAAACGGAGCTGCCCATGTTCGAATCCGCCGAAATCGGTCACGCCATCGACAAAGACACCTACGACGCCGAAGTGCCGGCCTTGCGTGAAGCCTTGCTGGAAGTTCAGTACGAGCTGCAACAGCAGAAACGCTTCCCGGTGATCATCCTCATCAACGGCATCGAGGGGGCGGGCAAGGGTGAAACCGTCAAGCTGCTCAATGAATGGATGGACCCGCGCCTGATCGAAGTGCGCACCTTCGACCAGCAGACCGACGAAGAACTGGCGCGTCCACCGGCCTGGCGCTACTGGCGGCAACTGCCGGCCAAGGGCCGCATGGGCATTTTCTTCGGCAACTGGTACAGCCAGATGCTGCAAGGCCGCGTGCATGGGCAGATCAAGGATGCGCGCCTGGACCAGGCCATCGCCGGCGCCGAACGTCTGGAAAAGATGCTCTGCGATGAAGGTGCGCTGATCTTCAAGTTCTGGTTCCACCTGTCCAAAAAACAGATGAAGGCGCGCCTCAAGGCCCTGGCCGACGACCCGCTGCACAGCTGGCGCATCAGCCCATTGGACTGGCAGCAGTCCAAGACCTACGACAAGTTCGTGCATTTCGGTGAGCGTGTGCTGCGCCGCACCAGCCGCGATTACGCGCCGTGGCATGTGATCGAAGGCGTCGACCCCCATTACCGTGGGCTGACCGTGGGCAAGATCCTGCTCGATGGGCTGCAAAGTGCCCTGAACCAGGCCAAGGTCAAGGCCAGCGGCATGAACCCGGCGCCGTTGCTTGCCTCGGTGGACCAAAAGAGCCTGCTCGACAGCCTCGACATGACCCTGCGCCTGGACAAGGACGACTATGAAGAGCAACTGATTACCGAACAGGCGCGCTTCTCTGGCCTGATGCGCGACAAACGTATGCGCAAGCACGCGCTGGTAAGCGTGTTCGAGGGCAACGACGCGGCGGGCAAGGGCGGGGCGATCCGCCGTGTGGCGGCAGCACTGGACCCGCGCCAGTACCACATCGTGCCGATTGCCGCGCCCAGCGAAGACGAACGGGCCCAGCCTTATCTATGGCGGTTCTGGCAGAAAATCCCGGCGCGCGGCATGTTCACCGTGTTTGACCGCTCCTGGTACGGCCGCGTGCTGGTGGAGCGCATCGAAGGCTTCTGTACCCCTGCGGACTGGATGCGCGCCTATGGCGAGATCAATGACTTCGAAGAGCAACTGCGCGATGCGGGGGTGATCGTGGTCAAGTTCTGGCTGGCCATCGACAAGGAGACGCAACTGGAGCGCTTCCAGGCTCGTGAAGAAATCCCCTTCAAACGCTTCAAGATCACCGAAGACGACTGGCGCAATCGCGACAAGTGGGACGACTACCGCGCGGCAGTGGGCGATATGGTTGACCGCACCAGCACCGAGGTGGCGCCCTGGACTCTGGTCGAGGCCAACGACAAGCGCTGGGCGCGGGTCAAGGTGCTGCGCACCATCAACCGTGCGCTGGAAGAAGCGTTTGATAAAAGCGACAAGCACGACAAGAAGAAAAAGAAATAGCCTGTAGGAGCGAGCTTGCTCGCGAAAAACGTCAACGATAACGCGTGCTTCCTGAGTGAACGCGGCGCCTATTAGTTTTTCGCGAGCAAGCTCGCTCCTACAGAGGCTCCATGCTTTTGCATCCACGCAGTGAATGATCATCGCGGTCGGCCAGGCCTGGATCTATCCTCGATCCACAACCACAAGATCGAGGTAGCCCATGCGTGAAGTAGTGATCGTCGACAGCGTGCGAACCGGCCTGGCCAAATCCTTTCGCGGCAAGTTCAACCAGACCCGTCCCGATGACATGGCGGCCCATTGTGTCAATGCGCTGCTGGCCCGCAACGGTATCGACCCTGCGACGGTAGAAGACTGCATCGTCGGTGCCGGCTCCAACGAAGGCGCCCAGGGCTATAACATCGGGCGTAACGTGGCGGTGCTCTCGCAACTGGGCACCGGTACGGCGGGCATGACTCTCAACCGTTTCTGTTCGTCGGGCTTGCAGGCGATTGCCATTGCCGCCAACCAGATCGCTTCGGGCTGCAGCGACATCATTGTTGCCGGTGGCGTGGAGTCCATCAGCCTGACCATGAAGAGCGTCAACACCGATAACCTGATCAACCCGCTGCTTAAGGAACAGGTGCCGGGCATTTACTTCCCCATGGGCCAGACCGCCGAAATCGTTGCGCGCCGCTATCACGTCAGCCGCGAAGACCAGGATCTTTACGCGCTGCAAAG